>JBGVDU010000375.1:0-4636 GCA_045119555.1 Acutalibacteraceae bacterium
GAATTTAGTTTACTTCAACCAACAAATATCGACGTCGCTTATCAAACCTTAACTCCACAAGCAATTAATGACTTATCTGTCGATTATATTTGCGATGCTCTTACGAAAGATGCTTTTGAAAAAAACAGCATTAAAAACTTAATGATAAACATCACCGACAACGAAAAGGTAATCGAATATCGCAGAGATATTTTTGATGATTTACATAAGAATCCCAAGCTGAGAAACGACTTGGAGCAGCTGCTTTCCAAGCTTGGTGATTTACGTGAGCTTGAAAAATTCCAAAAAGATACCGATGCTTCCGACTTGTGGCAACTCATAAACAGACTTCGAGAAATTGACGGCTACGTTAATTGCATAACAAAAATTAAAGAATCACTTGAAAGTATAGATATTCATTCGCAAGGACTTTTAGAATTAAAAGAGCTTGTAACGGGTATTTACGACAACAGCGGCTTTCCTCAGATAAAAAAAGATATTGATGAAACTCTCGCTAAGGCTCAAAAGATTAAAAGCATTACAATCGGCGTGAATCTTGATAATCTTCTAAGACCGTCTAACGCAGGAATTATTTCTCTCAACTCACACCCCATAACCGACAGCGGACTGCTTAAAAATTTTATGAGCTTTACTTCTCAAAAAGACGAGTTATATAACGGCACGGCTTTTACAAGCATGAAATCATTCCACCCGCAAAATCCCTCTTCATCAAAATTCGGTATAGGTCAGGTTGTAGTCGGAGCTCAAAAAGAAGTAAACAGCATAATGACAAGCGAAGCACCGACAGGCTCTGACCAGCTGTCTTCAAATATCACAAAAACCGTTACACAAATTGTAAGGAAAATCGTCAGAGATATAAAAAGCACCCTGCAAAAGTACATCAACATCAGCGGTTTTACACTTGTATCCTTAGTTCCCGAAATTATTTTCTACATTCGTTGGGCTGAGCTTATCGAAAAAATACAGGCAAAAGGACTCACTCTCTGCCGTGCGGAGGTTTTGCCGACGGAAAGACGTGAGTTATATACTAAGGACATTAATAATCTCAAGCTTGCAATTAAGGTTGCAAACGATGAAAAAATTGACATAATAGGAAACAACTTTGAGTTCTCCGATATAGGCAGAATTTATATTATGACAGGCCCTAACCGTGGAGGTAAAACCACTTTCACACAGGCAGTCGGAATTGCGTTTCTTCTCGCACAAAACGGAATTTACGTTCCTGCAACCGAATTTAAATTCAGTCCTTGCGATAATATATTTACACATTTCCCCGCCGATGAAAATGACACGGTTGATTTAGGCAGACTGGGTGAAGAATCTCAAAGAATTGCAGATATTTTCAATAAATCAACCGATAAAAGCATTCTGCTTTTTAATGAAAGTCTTGCCACCACAAATGTTGCTGAAGGCTTGTATATTGCAAAAGACGTTGTCAAAGCAATGAGATTTGTGGGAACAAGAACTATTTTTAATACGCACATGCATGAGCTTGCACGGAATCTTGATATTTTAAACAGTGAAACTGAAGGCACAAGCAAAGTTGAAAGCCTTGTCACGGGTGTTGAAAACGGCAATCGTTCCTTTAAAGTGTCCATCGCACCGCCTCAAGGAGTTAGCTACGCCAGAGATATTGCTGTAAAGTACGGAGTTACCTTTGAACAGATTAAAGATAATATAAACAAGATGAGATAAATTCAAAATAGATGAAAAAACAACCGAGCTTAAAACTCGGTTGTTTCTTTATAATAATTATTAAATTACTTTTTATCAGCCTTTTCAGCAGCCTTGGCTTTCTTTCTCTTTTGCCACATAACCCACAACGGTGTAGCAATACAAATTGATGAATAACAACCGGATACAAGGCCGAAAATCATCGGAAGTGCAAAACTCTGAATAGATGTGATATTGAATACAAGAGATATCACATAAACAGCTCCGATGGCGATAAGTGTTGTAACAGATGTGCAAACAGTTCTCTTAAAGCACTGTGTAATACTCAAATTACAAACATCAACAAGGTCAGCCTTCGGACCCATTTTTGCTCTGTTTTCTCTGATACGGTCATAGACAACGATTGTATCGTTAAGCGAGTAACCGAGAATTGTAAGGATAACGGCGATAAAGTTACTGTCAATCGGCATTTTGAAAATTACAAATACAACAAATACCATTACCATATCATGGAACAAAGCAACAAGACCCATTACACCTGCGGACATACCGCCGATTTTCTTGAATCTGAACGCTACATAAAGAACCATTAAAATGCCTGCGATTGCAACAGCTGTAATACACTTAACGAAGAACTTCATACCCATTGTCGGGTCTACGGACGAATATTCGCTTACTTCAAAGCTATTATTCGGATATGCTTCAACAAGAGCATCTGTAATCTGTGCTTGAAGTTCAGGACTGATAGCACTTGTACCACCAAATTCGATTGTAAGGTAGTAACCGTCGCTCTCTTCTGTGCTGCCAGCAAAATTCTTGGAGATTGAGAAGCTAACCTGGTTATCCGGAGTTACCTCCTGTACCAATGATTTCATCTCTTCCTCGTCAACAGCACCGTTATAGGTGTATGAAATCATAGAACCACCTGTAAACTGGATATCAACTGTAACACCGAAAATAAAGCTGCAAACTATACCTATAAGAATTATAGCAATGGAAATGCCGAAAAAGATTTTTCTTTTACCGAAAAAGTCGTATTTCTTACCACTCATTTCTTAGCACCTCCGTAAAGTCTTGGATTTCTGAAAATCTTAAATCCGGAAATAGATTTAAGCATCAAACGGGAAGCACCAATGCCCATGATGAAGTTGGAAATAACACCTATAAGCAAAGTGTAACCGAATGCGTAAATTGAACCTGTTGTGGACGGACCGAATACAAATGAAAGAATATTGAACGGACCGAAAACAAGGATAAGAATAACAGCAACAATAACAATAGTCATATTACCGTCAACAATAGCCGACAAGCTGTTCTTTGTACCTGCGTTAATAGCACTGTCAACGGACTTACCCATTCTCAGCTCTTCTTTAATCCTCTCTGCGGTAATAATGTTGGCATCAACGCCCATGCCGATTGAAAGAATCATACCCGCAATACCCGGAAGTGTCATAGTAAAGCTGTTGAATACAGGGAAATAACCCGAAACTGCAACAATAGTAACAGCAAGCTGACCAAGCAATGCGATAACCGAAACAAAGCCCGGAAGTCTGAACATTACAATCATAAACACTGTGATAATTATCAAAGCAATAATAGAAGCAAGACCCATTGCGTACAACGAGTTTGAACCGAGTGTCGGACTTACGGAGCCGGAGTTTACTGTTTCAAGAGTAAACGGCAAAGCACCTGCATTAATCTGTGAAGCAAGCTCGGTAGCCTCTTCTGCTGTAAAGTTACCTGAAATCTGAGCCTGACCGTCGGAAATTACTGATTCTACGGTTGGAGCGGACAACATAGTATCGTCCATCCAAATTGAAATTGTACCGTTAAGATAATCTGTTGTAGCCTGCTCAAAAAGCTCAGCACCCTCTGAATTGAACTTCAAGGATACAACGTAGCTTGACTGACCGTTCTCAGTGATAACACCGGGCTCGGCACTCTCGATATAAGAACCGTCCAAAAGTACAGTCAGTGCAGTTTCTCCCGAAGGAGTTTTCATAACCAATGAACCGTCATCCGCATACTCGGCAGATTCATAGCTATTGCCCGGACGGAAAGTAAGCGTTGCAGTAGCGGAAATTTCCTCTATTGCCTCGTTCGGGTCATAGTTGGTTTCGTCCTCTTTCCAAGGAAATCTTACAATAATTTTGTCACTGCTTTCATCGGCATAAATTTCATAGTCTGTAATATTGTTGGAAACCATACGGGTTTCGATTACAGCCTTTGCCGACTCAAGCTGCTCCGGTGTAGCATCCACACCGTTTGCCGGCTGGAATGTAGCCTCGACACCACCCTTGATGTCAATTCCCCATCTGATATCGCTTATACCCTTGATACGGGTTGTCTCGATATCGCCGTATGTAGTTTTAACACCGAATACCGATGTAACAGCCAAGGCGATGATCAAAAAAGCAAGGATGAAGAATACGGGTTTTGCAACTCTTTTCATGCGTATAACCTCCGTTATCTTTCTAATGCTTGTTTTAGACGTATTAAAGTTAAGTTATCAAAAAAACAACTCTGCTACCGTGCAATAAACAAACGTAACAGAGTTATTATAAGATTTTTTTCAATAAAAGTCAATAAAAAGCAAGAGAATTTGCAATAAAAGATTGAATTTTTAAAGAAAATTTATAAAATTTCAGATAATTGTCATATTTTCTCAAGAAAATATTATGCCAAAAGCTTATTGACTGCGGCAAGCTTTGTGCATACACAGAAAATCTGCATTGCCTTTGAAAGCTCCTCAACGGAAGGATAACTCGGAGCAATACGGATATTGCTGTCCTGAGGGTCTTTGCCATAAGGATATGTTGCACCTGCTCCCGTAAGAACAACTCCTGCTTCCTTGCAAAGACGAACAACTTCTTTAGCTGTGCCGTCGAGCACATTAACACTTACAAAATAACCGCCGTTAGGATTTTCCCAAGCAGCAACTCCGCTTGCTTTTACCTCATTC
>JBGVDU010000376.1:0-2310 GCA_045119555.1 Acutalibacteraceae bacterium
CAAGGATTGATGTCTTTGCGGTAGACACTGCATCGGCAAAGATAACTTTCGGCTTGTCCTCTTCAATCTTTGCAGACAAAACCACATTTACACTGCGGATTTCGTCAAGCTTACGGTTTGCAAGCTTCAACGCTCTTGCCATTACAGCCTCGGGAGTATTCCACTGCTCCTCGATGCCGATAAAATACTGTCTGCACATCTTGCCCTTTTCGGAACGCTGGAGCATACAGATTTCTTTTGCCATGGGGATTGTTAGTTGGTGGTCGGTTATATTTCTTAAAACCTCTCTTTTCCCCTCTGTCTGAACTCGCTCAATTTTGAGCGGGTTGAAATCCAAACCCTCTGTAAAACCATACTCACACATTCTTGGAAACCAGTCTTTATAGGCTGTCTTTACTCCAAGTGCCTCGTGCAAATCTCTGCCGAGTACCGTCGGCTGTTCGCTGTCGTAGTTGACTGTGATTATTTCATTCATTTCTATTTACCTCCTTATTTGATTGATATAAAAAAGAACGTACACAAAGCCTAACACTTCGCCCATAATCAGATAAATATATGAAAGATGTTTAAAGGTGTAGCTTTTCATTGCCTGCTTCCTTGTTGATGAATGGTCAACTATCCACAGAGCGATATAAGAACAAATTGGAGCTATAACTAACAGAGCTATTGCCACTATGCCTAATATTATCAACTTCTCACCACCTTTCATTCGTTGGGTTAGGCTGACCTCGCTTTTGTTCAGTTTTCTAAACTTTTAAGGTAAAAAAATAAATCGGAATATCGCTTAAAGGGATACGAAGAACGCTACATATATCTTGGATTTCTTTTTGAGTAAACTCACTGTTATTATTGAGTTTTTGACTATATGTTCCCGGGCTCATCGCAACCTTATCCGCTATATTTTCCTGCGTTAAGCCGAGTTCTCTTGTTCTACCCTTTAGCTTTGAGTAATCAAAGGTGTATTCCACTTGTTATCACCTCCTGTTCAGTTTTTCTAAACTTATATTATCATACTACAAACTGCTTGCCAATAGAAAAATTCAATTTTTCTAAACTTTTTTTGATTTTTTCTTAAATCTATGTTGATTTTTCTAAACTTTCATAGTATTATAGTATTAGAACAAATAAGGCGGTGACTTTATGAAAAAAGTTTCATTTGCAATTAGATTTCGTGAAGCTTTAAATATTAGAAATATGAAACAATCTGAAATCTGTGAGCACACTGGAATAGGTAAAAGTGCAATAAGCCAATACCTTAGTGGTTCTTTTGAACCAAAACAACAGAATATATACAAATTAGCATTGGCTCTTAATGTGTCGGAAGCATGGCTAATGGGTTATGATGTGGACATGGAAAGACAACCACATTCTAATCACGTTACTTCTAACCTTATCCCCCTCGACAGCGTTACATATATCCCCCTCGTCGGCACTATCGCCTGTGGTACACCGATACTTGCTCAAAAAAACATTGAGCGAAAAAGCATACTGCCCGACACTGTTAAGGCTGACTTTGCCCTCAGATGCCAAGGTGACAGTATGATAAATGCAGGTATTGATGACGGAGATATTGTATTTATACGCAAGCAACCGCAAGTTGAAAACGGCGAAATTGCGGCGGTGCAAGTAACAAATTTTGAAACAGAAGCAACTTTGAAAAAAGTTTACACAAAAACAAACTCCATAACATTGGTTGCGGAAAATCCCGAATATGAACCACTGATATTCACCAACGAAGAAATGAATGACGTTGCTATTGTTGGAAAAGCAGTAGCTGTTTTAAAGGATTTTGAGTAATATTTTGTTACTTTTCACTAAATTCATCTTGACAAATTATTACACAATGCGAATTGCGGAAATCGACAAATTGTGGTATTATCACTGTATAAACTATGAAAATACAATATTTTTCAGAACAAGTTAAATGAAAGAGGGTCTTATATTTATGACTAAAAAACATCTAATTATTTTAACCTCCCTAATTGCATCGATGCTAATTACAACCGCAGCATGCACAAGTACACCAACCGATGATTCGTCTCCCAGCTCAAGTGCAGTAATTTCTGCAATAGATTCTAGTCAATCGATTTCTTCGGAGCAAGAATCTCAAACTGTTTCTGAAAATTCCGACGTTGCTAACTCTGAAATAGTTTCAGACGCTCCTACAGCGGCAAAACCAGGCGAATCAGTCCAGAACAGTAATTTTAAAATCGGTCTCACTTCTGCGAAATTATATGATAAAATCACGTCTGGGGAAGGGGATTTTACTTATGATACTACTCCGGATGAGGGTAAAAAGTTTTTAGTGTT
>JBGVDU010000377.1:0-2440 GCA_045119555.1 Acutalibacteraceae bacterium
CCTCGTCGCGAGCTTCTATCTCGTCGATATAATGCTTAGGCATTTTGTCAAGCAAAAACCAGTCTATCACTCGATCGGAAGAGTTGCTGTCGATAATGTCAAAATTTCGTGCGACGTACTGTTCAACCTTTTCAAACTCAAAGTCCTTGTTTTTTATCGCTGTTAAAAGCTCATCAAAGGTATTGCAGACCTTTCCCGGGGCGGCAAGACGGTAATCATGGTGGAAGCCGCGGGAAATCGAATACTGCATTTCGTCAAACGCAAAAAACAACATCGGCTTGTGCATAAGTGAAAACTCATAAATACAGGACGAATAATCTGTGATAAGTAAATCGGTTATATAAAACAGGTTGTTTATATCCGGATAACTTGTCAAATCAAGGAATTTTTTGCTGTATTTTTCAATCGGAACAGGTTCACTGATCCACGGGTGCATTTTGAACAGCACAACATACTCGTCACCGCACAAATCATAAAGCTTGTCAAAATCCATAATTTCATAGGGATAGTGAGCATCGGGGTGATTGTTGCCTCTGAATGTGGGGGCAAACAGGATAACCTTTTTTCCTTTGCACATCGGGAATTTTTCATACAACTCCTTGGTCTTTTCCTCTCTGTGCAATTTATCCAAATATTTGTCCATTCTCGGCATACCTGTGGGCAAAACTCGTTCACTGTTAATTCCCCATGCCTCGGAAAAAACGTGGGAAACCTGCTTAGAACCGCACACACCGTAGGTATAAACACGGTGAGCAAGAAAAGGAGCCGATGCGGCAAGATGACCCCAACGGCTATATCCAACAGCCTTAAAACCTATGCCCGCATGCCAAAGATTAATTATGGTAGTATTATCCAAATCAAGCTTCACTCGCGTAAATGCCGGAACATAGTTATCAACAAAAATAATATTTGCCATTGCGAGATTTTTCATAAGCGTTCGTTGATTTTGAATTCTCTCAAATATATTATACTCGGAAGGCACATCAGCATGCCAAGCGTACTCCAAAATGTTAAATTCTTTGTCAATCCCGCGTTCTTTTATACGTTTTTGAACCGCTTTAAGATTGGACGCCATATTATAATTTGCTTCGTACAGAAAAAGAACCGTATTTTTGTTATTTTTATATTTCTTTCTGTAATGGTTATACATTTTTTGGAGAAGATTGAACGCATATTTTCTTTTCTTCTTTTTAAACTTTCCCTTTTGCTTTGATATAAATCCCGGCTTTTTCTTTTTGGGAGCATAAATGTCGCCCATTCCGGCATCTTTTGCATGCAGAATATGCATAATAAACGGTAGGGTTTCTGACCATTCTTTGACTAAGAAAGTTACGGCATAAGTAGATCTTCTTGCTTTTCCGCTATATAGAAAATTTCGAGAACATTCCTGAAGTTTTAACGCAAGCTGAACGTCGGTTTCGGCTACTGCAAGAATTTGATAATCCTGACAAACAACAAGAGAATAGTTGCCCGTCGGAACACAGCGAGCATTGCCGGGATTGGTTACGTTAAGCGACAGTCTGTACATATTGCCGTTTACGCTCTCCTGACGGAATACTGCTCTTGCTTTGTAAGCTCCGTTTACTGCGTAAAATATCAGTGGCTTTGCTCTGTCTGCTCCCTCGGAAAACTCAACTCTTACATCCAAATACACGGTTACTCTTTCCCATTCTATGGAAACAACCGTTGCATCGACCAAGTGGCTTTCGGTGAGATTTTCCATAAAAACAAAGTTTTCAGCATTTTCCATATTGGAAATATCGTTCATAATCTATCTCCTTATTGATAAAGTACATTTTTCTCCTTATAGCACAAAAGCACAGCGCTTCTCACTGCTCTTTTTGCAATGAGAATTTTTGCCGAATTTATTTATATAAATCAAGAATCCAGTTGTTGATTTTCTCTCGCGTCGTAAAGGGCACGGAAGGTGTAGAAATCATCGGGCGTGGTTATCTTCATATTTTCGTAGTTTCCGATTATACAATAGGTTTCATAGCCATACTGCTGCATAAGTGTGCAGGAATCTATCATATTGGTGTAGCCCTCGGATATGGCTTTTCTCTGTGCTGCTAAAATATCCTTCAAACGGAAACTCTGCGGAGCCTTTGCAACGTAGGAATGGGCACGGTCGGGAACCTTTACAACCTTGTCCTCGTCGTTGACAAGTACAAACGTCTCCTTAGTTTTTACACAGGTTATAGCGGAACCGTGCTTCTTTACCGATTCAATGTTAAGCGTCAATTCCTCAGGTGTGATAAGCGGGCGAACACCATCATGAATTAACACAATGTCATCGTCACCCTCACTTATTTCCTCAGCCGCCTCCAAGCCGTTGAATATTGAAAGCTGACCTGTAGAACCTCCGGGAACGATTTTTTTGATTTTATCGAGTCTATACCTAAACTGAAGCTCTGCCATATGGTCAATCCAGTCCTGAATA
>JBGVDU010000378.1:0-6914 GCA_045119555.1 Acutalibacteraceae bacterium
TGCGGCGTTGTTCTTGTAAATTTTCAGCCAATACATTATGTTTTTGCATGATGTATTGGCTTTTTTTACGGCTTGGCTTTTGCGTTACGAAAACATATAACAAATATATTACAAATGATTACTTTTAATGCTTTAATCGAAATATGAAATTAAGAAAATTTGATATAATGAAGTGTAAATGTAATTGAAAAATCATTAACGCAATTTTTTGGAAATATCTTGTTGCAATTTAGTAATAAATGGTATAAAAAGTATTTTTGTGTCATATTTTTAGAGGAGGATTTTCGGTGCGAATCAGAAGAAAACCGTGGGCAAGACCCGAGCTTGCCGTTTGTCCTTTTTTTGTGGACGAACCGTCGGAAAACAGAGGAAAATGGCTAAAGGCATATAAAAAGGAACAGCCGCTTCATATAGAGCTTGGCTGCGGTAAGGGTGGCTTTGCCGCTCAGATTGCACTCAAAAATCCTGACGTAAACTATCTTGCGGTGGATATAAAAAGCGATATGCTCGGCGTGGCAAGGCGAAATGTTGTTAAGCTTTTTGAGGAGAACAATCGAGAGGTTGATAACCTCATGCTTACAGCCTACAACGTAGAACAGATTGACCAAATGCTCTCCGCCGAGGATAGAGTGGAGCGAATTTACATAAATTTCTGTAACCCGTGGCCGAGAGGCAAGCACAATAAACGCCGTCTTACATATCCGATTAAGCTTGAAAAATACAAACAGTTTTTGGTAAAGGGTGGAGAAATTCGCTTTAAGACGGACGATTTACCGCTTTTCAACGACAGCCTTGAATACTTTGAGCAGTCGGGCTACGATATCGTTTACAAAACGAATGACCTGCATAACAGCGATGTTGAGGATAATATTCTCACCGAACACGAAATCATGTTCAGTGAAGAGGGTATTAAAATCAATTACTGCGTGGCGGTTTACAGATAACCGAGAATGAAATATTTTATCCGAACAGAGGATATTTTTAGATAAATAAATTGAACGGTTGACAGGAGGATAACCATGAAGAAAATTTTGGTATGCGAGGACGAGGCTACAATTCGTGACTTTGTTGTTATAAATCTCACAAGAGCAGGCTATGATGTAGTTGAAGCTGAAAACGGCGAAATGGCACTTGCAAAATACGACGAGTGCAACGGCGATTTGGACGTTGCCATTCTTGACGTTATGATGCCCGGAATGGACGGGTTTGCGGTTTGCAAGGAGCTTCGTGCAAGAAACGGCGGTATAGGTATTATTATGCTTACCGCAAGAACACAGGAAATGGACAAGGTTACGGGTCTTATGCTCGGTGCGGACGACTATGTAACAAAGCCGTTCAGCCCCTCCGAGCTTACAGCAAGAGTAGATGCACTTTACAGACGTGTTTCCCTTGCAAAGGCTAATATTGAGAGCAATTTCAAGGAAGAAATTAAATCGGGTGACTTCGTGCTCAACCTCAGAAACAGAGCACTTATGAAGAACGGTAAGGTGATTGAGCTTACACAGGTTGAATTCCAGATTATGGAATATTTCTTCTCAAATCCCGGTATGGCACTCGACAGAACAAATATCCTCAACCACGTTTGGGGTGAGGCTTATGTCGGCGAAGAAAAGATTGTTGACGTAAACATCAGACGCCTGCGTATGAAAGTAGAAGATGAGCCGTCCAATCCTAAGTATATCGTTACCGTTTGGGGTCTTGGCTACAAGTGGGATGCCTAATATCAGTATATCCTGCCAATAAAGCAAAGGGAGGAATATTTTTTGGTTAAAGGTATCACACAAAGGTGGCTCGTTCAAAATCTCGGTGTTACGGTGATTTTACTTGTTTTGCTGATTTTCGGACTTTCTTTTGCCGTCAGAAGCTTTTATTATGATGAAATGAAGCAGGATTTGGCAAAACTCGGTGACGAAGCTGTTTTATCCTTATCATGCGTATCGGAGGATAGCAAGGAAAGCATAGATACGGCACTGAAGGAATATACAGATAATTTTTCGGAAGAAGAAGCCGAGCTTATGCTTATTGACGAAAACGGCAGTGTCGTTCTTAATTCCACAGGCGTTGAGTCGGAATTTACTCAGAATATGCCCGACTATGAGCAGGCAAAGGCAAATGACAAGGGCAGTGCCTTTTGGACAAGCTCGATTGATTCGGGCGAAAAGGTAATGGCTCATACAAGAATTATCACTGACGAAAACGGCGAGTATGTTGCAGGAATTCGGTTTGTGGCATCGCTTGCTTCGGCTGACGATAAGCTGCGTGTATCTATCGTTGTTTTCATAGCGGTGGCAATGGTCTTGCTTGCTTCGTTCGTTATTCCCGGATTGATTTTTATAAGAACAATCGTTAAGCCTGTGCGTGAGCTGAGAGCGACATCAAGAAGAATAGCACAGGGCGATTTTGAAACACGTGTTGTAAAGCGATATGATGATGAAATAGGCGAGCTTGCAGACAGCATTAACTACATGGCTGAGGAAATTAAAGCCTCGGACAGAATGAAAAACGATTTTATCTCATCTGTGTCGCACGAGCTGAGAACACCGCTGACAGCTATTAAGGGTTGGGCGGAAACAATGTCAACGGGAGATTTTGAGCCTACGACAATGAACAAGGGCTTGAGCGTAATTATTAATGAAACAGAGCGTTTGACGGGCATTGTTGAAGAGCTTCTCGACTTTTCAAGAATTCAAAACGGCAGAATGGTGCTTGTTATGGATAAGGTGGATTTGCTTGCCGAGCTTGACGAAGCCGTTTATATGCTCAGAGAGCGTGCAGTCAGCGAGAAAAAGCATTTCATTTACGATGAGCCCGACCACGTTTCACCCGTGCTCGGCGATAAGAACAGACTAAGACAGGTTTTCATTAATATTATAGATAACGCACTGAAATACACGCCTGCTGAGGGTGTTATCGGCATTCAGGTTAAGGAAGAAAACGACATGCTTCGTGTCATAATCAGCGACACGGGCTGCGGTATTGCCGAAAAGGATTTGCCGAGAATAAAGGATAAATTCTACAAGGCAAATCAAAAGGTGCGTGGAAGCGGTATAGGTCTTGCCGTTGCAGATGAAATCATGACTTTGCACAAGGGCGGACTTGAAATAGAAAGTGTTGAGGATGTGGGAACAACGGTGACAATCAGTATTCCGCTCCTTGACAGCGATGATGAAGAGATTCTAAAAAATTAAGAGAAAAGAGATATGGGAATGGCAGAGAAAACAAAGATAAAAACATCTATCGGCGGTTCGGCACTTATTGAGGGCATTATGATGAGAGGCCCAAAGCGTACCTCGGTTGCCGTAAGAATGAGTGACAATTCGATTTATACGGAGGACATAGAGTTTAACAGCATAGGAAGTAAGCATAAGTTTTTTAGACTTCCCATAGTAAGAGGCTTTGTTTCTCTTATCGACTCAATGCGTCTTAGCATGAAATGCTTAATGCTCTCTGCCGATAAGGCTATCGAGGGCGGTGAAGAAGAGGAAGAGCCGTCAAAGTTTGAAAAGTGGGCAATGGAGAAGTTCGGAGATAAATTTTATAATATTATTATGGTATTTGCTTCGATTATCGGTGTAGCACTGGCTGTCTTGCTTTTCTTTGCATTCCCCACAGTTTTGTTTAATCTCCTTGCAAAGGTTGTACCCGCTCTCAGCGAGGGTACACTGTGGAGAAGTGTGTTTGAGGGTGTTTTGAAAATCGCCATTTTCCTTTGCTATATTGTAATTTGCTCCCGAACTCCCGATATGAAGCGTACCTTTATGTACCACGGTGCGGAGCATAAGACGATTTTCTGCTATGAGAATCTTGAAGAGCTGACGGTTGAAAATGTTAAAAAATACAAAAGATTTCACCCGAGATGCGGTACAAGCTTTATGATTATTATGCTCATTGTGGGTGTTGTAATCGGTTTGTTTATAACGGAAACAAACCCGATTTTGAGAACGCTTATCAAGCTTTTGCTGTTGCCTGTATCATGCGGTATCGGATATGAGCTAATAAAAATTTGCGGTAAGTATGACAATGTATTTACCAGAATTGTAGCGGCTCCGGGACTTTGGGCACAGAGAATTACGACTATCGAGCCCGATGACAGCATGATTGAAATTGCAATTACCGCAATTAAGAGAGTTATTCCCGAAAACGGCGAGGACAGAATTTGATGAGCGAAACGAAAGAATTTGAAAGCATGACCTTAAATTCCGTTTACCGAAAAGGCAGAGAACTGCTTGAAAAATCGGGCATACAGGACGCCGATTTCGATTCGCTTTATTTGCTGGAGTATTTTTTTAAAGCGGACAGAACAGCTTTGATTTTGCACGGCGAAAAGTCAGCGGATAGCTCGATTTGCGAAAAATTTTTCTCTGCAATAAGCGAGCGAGCAAGCGGAAAGCCGCTTCAATATATCGTAGGAAAATGGAACTTCATGGGATTTGATTTCTATGTAGGAGAGGGCGTTTTGATTCCTCGTGACGATACGGAAATTATCGTTGAGGTTGCCTGCGATTATTTGGAAAAGCTTATTAAACAAGAGAATATAAAGAAGCCTAAAATTATAGACCTATGCTCGGGCAGCGGTGCGATTGCCGTTACACTTGCCAAAATATTCCCAAACAGTGAAGTGACAGCCTTGGAGTATTCCGACAATGCCATTGAGTATTTAAAAAGGAATATCAAGCTAAACGGTGCTGAGAATGTAAGGGTTTATAAGGGTGATGTTACGGCTTGCAGTGACGATTTTTCAAACGAAAGCTTTGACCTTGTAATTTCAAACCCCCCGTATATCGAAACCGAGGAGATAGATACCTTGCAGACCGAGCTTAGGTTTGAACCGAGAATGGCACTTGACGGCGGCAGTGACGGACTTTATTTCTATCGAATTATTACCGAAAAATGGGCAAGCAAGGTAAAATTCGGCGGTATGCTTGCTTATGAGGTCGGCGAAGACCAGTTCGAGCCTGTTAGTATTATGGTCGAGAAGCAGGGCTATACGGACGTAACGTACAGGCTTGATTTGCAAAATTTTAAACGCACAGTCAGCGGAATAAGAATATATAAAGAGCAGAAATAGTATAATTTCTGCCTTTTTCTTTAAAAAGATTGATTTATTTTACGCAAAATAATATAATTTAATTATGCGACTTTTTATTTGAATTTTTACACCGAAAGGATTGATACATAATGGCAGTTGACAAGGCTAAAGCACTTGATACGGCACTATCTCAGATTGAAAAGCAGTTCGGTAAGGGTGCCGTAATGCGTTTGGGACAAACTCAGACAATGAAGGTTGACGCTATTTCCACAGGCTCACTTTCTCTTGACATAGCACTCGGAATCGGCGGTTTGCCGAGAGGCAGAATTATTGAAATGTACGGCCCCGAAAGCTCGGGTAAAACAACGCTTTCTCTCCATTGTATTGCGGAGGGACAGAAAATGGGCGGTATAGTTGCGTTTATCGACGTTGAGCATGCACTTGACCCCGTATATGCGGCGGCTTTGGGTGTAGATGTTGACTCGCTTCTCGTTTCTCAGCCCGATACAGGTGAGCAGGCTCTCGAAATCACAGAGGCTCTCGTTCGTTCGGGTGCTATTGATGTAATCGTTGTCGATTCTGTTGCCGCACTCGTTCCGAAGGCTGAAATCGAGGGCGAAATGGGCGATTCACACGTTGGCTTGCAGGCAAGACTTATGTCACAGGCTCTCAGAAAGCTTACTGGTGCTATCTCGAAGAGTAACTGCGTTGCTATATTTATCAATCAGCTGAGAGAAAAGGTCGGCGTTATGTTCGGCAATCCCGAGGTTACTCCGGGCGGTAGAGCACTGAAGTTCTATTCCTCCGTTCGTATTGAAATCAGAAAGGGTGAGCCGCTCAAGGTGAACGGCGAGGTTATCGGTAATCATACCAAGGCTAAGGTTGTTAAGAATAAGATTGCACCACCGTTTAGAGAAGCTGAATTCGATATTATGTACGGCAAGGGTATATCTAAAATGGGCGAACTTGTAGATTTGGGCGTTCGTGCCGATATTATCCAGAAGTCGGGTGCTTGGTTCAGCTACGGCGAAAGACGTTTGGCACAGGGAAGAGATAAGGTTAAAGAGCTTTTGGCAAATGAACCTGAGCTTGCCGCCGAAATTGAGCAGAAAATAATGGAAAACAAAGACAAACTCGCCGCTAAGCCTATAACAAAGGCAAAGACTGTAAAGGGCAAGTCTAAGAAGCAGGCTATTGAAGAGGCGGAAGCAGAAACAGAGGCTGAGGGTGACGTTGAGCTTGAGGCTGAGGCTAATGCCGAAGCACCCGCACCGAGCGAGGACAACTCTTCCATTGACATAATGGTTGAAGACTGATGATTATTACAGATATCAAGCCGTCAAGAAAAGCACTGAGCAGTGTTTACATTGACGGCGAATATGCGATGAAGCTTGATACTGCAACCTTGCAGGAAAACTGCATAAAGGTAGGAACACAGCTTGATGACGAGGAATTGAAGGAGTTAATCGAAAAATCCGACTATAAGCGTGCAAAGGAAAAGGCATTGTGGCTTATTTCGGGCAGGGATTATTCCAAAAAACAGCTTGCGGACAAGCTGAAAAGGGAATCCTCCGCAGACACCGCCGAGGAGGTCTGCGAGCGTATGGAGGAGCTTGGTCTTGTTAACGACGAAAGCTATGCAAGACGTTATGCAAGCGACCTTTTGAACATCAAAAAGATGTCAAAAAAGGGTGCTATGTACAAACTGATGGAAAAGGGCATTGAAAGAGAGCTGTGCGAGGAGATTCTCGAAGAATTCGAGATTGACCCCGTTGAACAGCTTGTGGAGCTGATTGACAGAAAGTATGCCGATAAGCTTGATGACGAAAAAGGCAGAAGACGAACGATTGCCGCTTTGCAAAGACTCGGATACGGCTGGAGCGAT
>JBGVDU010000379.1:0-3403 GCA_045119555.1 Acutalibacteraceae bacterium
ATGGGGCTACCAGGTAACAGGCTACTATGCACCGACATCACGTTACGGTACACCTCACGACTTTATGTACCTTATAGACAAGGCACATCAGGCGGGTTTGGGTGTTATTCTTGACTGGGTACCTGCTCATTTCCCGAAGGATGCTCACGGTCTTGCTCGTTTCGACGGCACTTGCTGTTACGAATACGAGGATTGGAGAAAGGGAGAGCACAAGGAGTGGGGAACACTCGTCTACAATTACAGCAGATATGAGGTTATCAGCTTCCTGCTTTCAAGTGCAATGTTCTGGATGGAAAAATACCACGTTGACGGTATTCGTGTAGATGCCGTTGCTTCAATGCTTTATCTTGATTACAACCGTAAGGATGGCGAATGGTGTCCGAATATGTTCGGCGGTAAAGAAAATCTTGAGGCTGTGGATTTCCTGCGTAAACTCAATTCAACATGCGAAAAACTCTTCCCGGGCAATATGATGATTGCCGAGGAGTCTACATCGTGGCCTATGGTTTCACGTCCGACAGATATGGGCGGCTTGGGCTTTAGCTATAAATGGAATATGGGTTGGATGAACGATATGCTCAGATATCTTGCCCTTGACCCGATTTATCGCCCGTATCATCACGACAATCTGACATTCTCTCTCATCTATGCTTTCAGTGAGAATTTCCTTCTTCCGATCAGCCATGATGAGGTAGTGTACGGTAAGTGTTCGCTTATTAACAAAATGCCGGGCGACTATGAAATGAAGTTTGCGGGTGTAAGAACATTTTATGCTTATATGATGTCGCACCCCGGCAAAAAGCTGACGTTCATGGGCTCTGAGTTCGGACAGTTTGATGAGTGGAACTACGAAAAAGAGCTTAGCTGGGAAGTGCTTGAATACGAAAGACACGAACAGCTTCAAACATTCTTCAGAGATATCAATAATTTCTATAAAGAAAATTCGCCGCTCTATGAGGTCGATTTCTCTTGGGAGGGCTTCCAGTGGATTTGCCACAGTGATTATCAGCATTCTCTTCTTACATTCAGAAGAATTGATAAGCAGGGCAATGAGATAATCAGCGTATGCAATTTCCAGCCTATGCTCAGAGAAAATTACTTGATAGGTGTTCCCTGTGCGGGTACTTATGCCGAGGTATTCTCCACCGATGCAGAAAGCTACGGCGGCAGCGGATTTACAAACGGTGCAGAGATTAAGTCAAAGAGAAAGACTTGTCACGACCAGCCGAATTCCATATCTATAACTATTCCGCCTATGTCGGTGATGTTCTTCAAGTGTGTTAAGAAATCGCCTGTAAGAAAGAAGACTGTTAAAGAAGAAGCCGAAAAGTCGGAAAAGACAACAAAGTCAGCTGCTAAAAAATCGACTTCCGCAAAAAAGACAGCTTCAAAAAAGGCTTCCGAGGAAAAAGCCGATACGGCTCAGAGCAAGAAAGCAACTGATGAAAAGGAAGAGGCTGTAAAGACTAAAAAATCTGCGGAAAAAAGTAAAACTGTTACAGCTGAAAAAGCCGAGGAAAAAAAGGTTAAGTCAGAGAAGCCGTCTAAGACAGAAAAGACAGCTAAGTCCGAAAAGACCGAGAAAACCGAAAAATCGGTTAAGTCCGAGCAGAAGGAAGAGGTTGTAAAGTCAGCTTCAAAGAAGGCAGACAGCAAAAAAACAACTGCGAAGGCTTCGTCTAAAAAGGCAAACGAAGAAAAAACAGATAAAAAAGACAAGGAGTAATTTTTCTTCAAGTCTTTGAAAATAAAATTTATTCTATTGTAAGCTATTGTGTTTTGCCGTGAGATTTAAGAATCTCCGGATGCTATTACTCCCGTTATCAGTAATTCCCGCACCCGGAGAGCCTTAATCTTATTTAGGCTCTTTCGGGTTTTGCGTTTTTATGGAAAATTATAAGGATGCAACGTCTTTCGACAAAACATCTTGCGATTATCCATTAGAATATATTATGTTATGCGGCAAATCACAAAACGATATATTATTTAAGTAAGGCAATACCGTATGCGATTTTTTAGGATTACATTTGCATGGCGGTAACTTGCGAAATTGGATTGGAGGATTTACTATGCTACCAAAGCAGGAGGTTGTGGCAATGCTCCTTGCAGGGGGTCAAGGCAGCAGACTTGGTGTATTGACAAGAAAAATTGCTAAGCCGGCTGTGCCGTTTGGAGGAAAATACAGAATTATTGATTTCCCTCTCTCAAACTGTGCAAACTCAGGCATTGAAGCGGTGGGTGTACTTACACAGTATCAGCCGCTCGTACTTAATGATTATTTAGGAAACGGACAGCCGTGGGATCTTGACAACGACAACGCAGGCGTACATATATTGTCACCCTATGAGCAGAAGGACGGTGCCAACTGGTATTCTGGCACTGCAAATGCAATTTATCAGAATATCAATTTTATTGAGCGTTATGACCCCGAATACGTTTTGATTCTTTCGGGCGATCATATCTACAAAATGGACTATTCAAAGATGATTGCTTACCATGCGGAGAAGAATGCAGACTGTACAATCGCAGTTATTGATGTTCCGCTTGAGGAGGCTTCAAGATTCGGTATTATGAACACAAGATCCGATGGCTCGATTTATGAGTTTGAGGAGAAGCCTGCTCACCCGAAGAGCACCAATGCGTCCATGGGTATTTATGTTTTCAGCTGGGATAAGCTTAAAAAGTATCTTGAGCTTGATGCAGAGGATCCGAACAGTGCTAACGATTTCGGTAAAAATGTTCTACCGATGATGCTTGCAAACGGAGAGAGAATGTTTGCATATTCTTTCGAGGGCTATTGGAAGGATGTAGGAACTATCGACAGCCTTTGGGAAGCAAATATGGACTTGCTCGACCCGAAAACCAAGCTTGATTTAACAGGCAAGAAAGATAAAATTTATTCACGCAATCCGATGATGCCGCCGCACTTTGTAGCGGATTGTGCACAAATTCAGAATTCAATGGTAGCAGATGGCTGTAATATTTACGGCTCACTCGAGTTCTCAATGCTTTTCAACGGCGTTACCGTAAAAGAAGGTGCTGTTATTACTGATTCTATCCTCATGCCCGGAGTTGTGGTTGAAGAGGGTGCACAGGTTAATTATGCTATCGTTTCAGAGGGAACGGTCATCGGAAAAAATGCGGTTATCGGTGCAAAGCCAGAGGATACTCAGAATCGTGATGATTGGGGCATTGCCGTAGTCGGAGAAAATCTTCACATCGGCGATGGTGCCGTTGTACCGCCAAAAGCAATGATTGATACAGATATTAAGGGGGTGAAGTAAGTGGCAGGCAGAAATATGTTGGGATTGCTCCTTACAAACTTTCAGGATTCGTACATTCCCGAGCTGACCACTCTCAGAACTTTCAGTTCTATTCCGTTTGGTGCTAAGTTCAGACTTAT
>JBGVDU010000380.1:0-9228 GCA_045119555.1 Acutalibacteraceae bacterium
ATCCATTATAATGTTTTTGTCTTAAAATAAGTTAAAATCTTTTTAATTTTTTCATATCTTTTTTTCGATAATTCGTATAAAAACAAAATCGCCCGAAAAACAACGGCTTTTCGAGCGAAAATAATTATAATTTTTGCACAATTAATCCTGAGCGACAATTTCCTTGTAGAACTCAGCATAATCCTTTCTGCCGTCCTTAGTGAACTGAATAGCAGATCTTGGGTGCTGATTCAAAAGACCTGTCATTAAATACTGGAGATCATAACCCCAAACAACGCCGTCATCACGAAGCTTGTTGATGTGATTCTGAATGAACTGAAGAACAGGATAAACCTCATACTTAGGATTGCGAAGGAAGCCGAGCAAAAGCTCCATTGCACAGTTACCCGCACCTCTGCCCATTGAAGAATATGTAGCATCGAGCCAATCAACACCGATACCTACTGCTTCAACAGTATTTGCAAACGCAAGCTGCTGATTGTTGTGTGCATGAATTCCTACCTTTTTGTTGTACTTAGCCGCAAAGTTCAAATAGATATCTGCAAGACGAGCCATTTGCTCAGGGTAGAGAGAGCCGAAGCTGTCAACAATATAGAAAACATCAACAGGTGTTTTGCCGAGAATGTCAAGAGCCGCACTAAGCTCACTCTCACGGGCATTTGAAATAGCCATAATGTTACAGCTTGTCTGATAGCCCTTCTTGTATGCGTCCTCAATCATATCCACTGCTTCAGGAATTGTATTGATATAGGTAGCAACACGGATAAGGTCAATAGGACTGTTTGCCTTTTCCTGAATATCGTTCTTGTAGTCACATCTGCCAACGTCAGCCATAACTGCGATTTTAAGGTCAGTGTTGTTCTCGCCTACAATCGCTCTGATGTCATCATCGTTACAGAACTTCCACTTACCGAACTTATTAACGTCAAAAAGCTCTTTAGATGCTTTATAACCAAACTCCATATAATCAACGCCTGCTTTTTGGTTAGCTGCATAAAGGTCCTTTACAAATTCATCGGTAAAGTAAAAATCATTTACCAAACCTCCGTCACGCAATGTTGCGTCTACTACCTTGATATCCGAACGGTAGTCAAGCAATTCCGATACTTCTTTCATTTTTGTTCTTCCTCTCTGATTTTAATTTATTTTATTGAAATTTTATTCGTTATTCTGTGCTTTATCAACCTGCATCATTATAGCACATTCCATACGCTTTTTAAACAGCTTACAGCCGTATTCATAAACACCTGTGATTGAGCCGGTTGCATGGTAAGAGTTAGCCGCACAGCCGCCGCTGCAATAAAGCTTTGCCCAACAGTCTTGACATTCTTTTCTTGCATAGGCGTTGCAAAGCTTGAATTCCTGCTGAACCTCGGTATTGGTAACGCCGTCCCAGATATTGCCCATGCTGTACTTTTCATCGCCTACAAACTGATGACATGGGAAAAGCTCTCCCCACGGTGTAACCGCCATATACTCCGTACCCGAGCCACAGCCCGAAATTCTCTTGTAAATACAAGGACCGCCCTTGAGGTCAATCATATAATGATAGAATGTAAAGCCTTTGCCCTTTTTCTCACGCTTTAGCATTTCCTTTGCGAGGATTTCATACTGCTCAAAGAGTACGGGTAAATCCTCTTCCGTCAAAGCGTACGGGTCATCGGGCTTACAGACAACAGGCTCCATGGAAAGCTCGGTAAATCCCAAATCTGCCATATGGAAAATGTCGTTTGTAAAATCCACATTATTATGAGTAAATGTTCCACGCATATAGTAGCCGTTATCTCCACGTCTTTCGATGAAATGTTGGAACTTCGGCACGATAGTGTCATAGCTTCCCTTACCGTTGACTGTTTTACGGAGATTGTCGTGAATCTCTTTTCTTCCGTCAAGACTCAAAACGACATTGTGCATCTCTTTATTCGCAAAATCAATAACATCATCATCAAGCAATACTCCGTTTGTGGTAAGAGTAAAGCGGAATTTTTTATTGTGAGTTTTCTCAAGCTCTCTGCCGTAGCGAACGATATCCTTAACAACTTCCCAGTTCATAAGAGGTTCTCCGCCAAAGAAATCCACCTCAAGGTTTGTACGGGTTCCCGAATTTTCAACGAGGAAATCGAGAGCACGTTTACCCACCTCAAGTGACATCAATGCACGGTCACCGTGGTACTTTCCCTGACTTGCAAAGCAATATTCGCAGTTAAGGTTGCAGGTATGTGCAACATGAAGGCAAAGTGCCTTAATAACTGTGTTTCTGTTCTTTAGGTCAAAGGCTTTGTCGGCGTAAACGTCGGGAGCAAAAAGCTTTCCGTCCGCTTTAAGCTGTTCGATATCTTCAAAAAGCTCTTCAAGCTCTTCTCTTGTAATATCCTCTTTATCGCCGTATTTTTCGAGCAGAGCCGAAATAATCTGCTCCTTATCGTTGCTTTCATACATTTCGATAGCATCGTAAGCTACCTCGTCAACAGCGTGTACGCTTCCGCTGAAAACATCAAGCACTATATTATATCCGTTTAATTTATAACAGTGTATCATAACAGTTTAATTCTTCCGATTTACAAAAAAGAAATGCCGTTTACGCCTTTCGGTTAAACGGCATTAGTTTCAAAAAAATTATTTCTCGCTAACGCACTTCTCGCACTGCTGGTTAGCAACACCGCAAGATGTCTTACAAGCAGACTGGCAAGATGTCTGGCACTCGCCGCAGCCACCTGTTTTTGTGCTCTTCTTCAAATCACGAGTTTCGATAGTTTGAATTCTTTTCATAAACGGACAACCTCCTTTATAATTTCACATTTTTAGTCTATCATAATTTGTATGATTTGTCAATGAATTAGAGCCAAGTTTGGAGGTATTTGGAATGATTTTTCAAAGCCGATGTGTCTGCAACAACAGGTTAAAATTTCGCCTACGCTTACAGAAATAAACCCAATTACGTTGCTTTCCAAACACGATTGCTTACAGCCATTACTGTATTTCCGAAAATTTCTTTTATGTGTTGCAAAAAAACATTATTTTGTATTATACTTATTTCATCAATATTTTTTACAGGGAGGTTTATATGGGGAGTATTTTCAAAAGCACAAATAATACGAGATTGTTAAAAGAGGGTTCGCATAAATATATTCGTAGCGATGTTCCGTATAGATTGAGTGATGATGAAATTTCTTGGTTATTGAATAACAAGGTTACAACGATTATTGATTTAAGAACGGCAGACGAAATTGCCGTTAAACCCTGCCCCTTGGCAAAAAACAAAAATTTTACATACATCAACATTCCGATAACAGGCGGTAATGCTATTCCAAAAATCGAAGCGGCTGTTGTTGAATCATATATCAATATGGTCGATGATACTTTTGGGAGGGTTATAGATATCATAGAAACTTCGCCCGAAAATGTCCTTTGCTTTTGTAATGCGGGAAAAGACCGCACGGGTGTTGTATCTGCCGTATTGCTCTCAAGAATGGGTTCTGAACGTGCGGAAATAGTCAGCAACTATATGGAATCTAAAGATAACCTCAAAGAGATGCTTTCAGAGTTTGCCGATAAAAACAGAGAAGTCGATATCAATGTAATAACTCCAAGGGAAGAATACATTATCGGACTGCTTACCGCACTAAATACTAAACACCGATAAAACAGCGGATAAATCTTTAAACGTAATTTAGTATAAATTTATGATTGGAGAATTACTATGAAAAAAAGAAACCAATTTTTCGGAGTGCTTAACCTATTACTGTTAAGCATTACCTCCGCTTTGCTTGCAGGCGGCAATTTAGCCGACAAAGGACTTCTGAAATTTATAGATATTTTAGCTTTAATTATTTTATCCTTCAGCTTTATAAAACTGAACATCAAGCCTTCAAGGGTTGATAATCCCAATAAAAGGCTAAAAGCTATGTATAACGGTCGGGAGTTAATGATAATCTTTTCATGGGGGTTTGTTTTCCACATTGTACTGGGTTTATTGTGGAAAACTTTATTTGATTTGTCAATTACGGGAATTATCGTTTATTCCTCAGTGGCAGTCATTTCGTTAGCCTTAGTCGTTTTTAACGGTCTTATCAGAATTGTTTCTACAAGCAAACAGCTGGGAATTGTGTTAAGAGCCTTAATAATTCTGCTATGGTGGATGCCGATTCTCAACATTTATATGATAGCAAAAGCTTGCCGAATCGTCCGTGACGAATACGAGCTTGAAACAGAGAAAAACGAGCTTGATAATGTTCGTAAGGAAAATGAAATTTGCAGTACAAAATATCCGCTTTTAATGGTTCACGGAGTATTTTTCAGAGATATGCGTTTTTTCAACTATTGGGGCAGAGTTCCAAAAGAGCTTATCAGAAACGGTGCTACTGTTTTCTACGGTGAACAGCACTCAGCAGGAAGTGTTGAAAGCTGTGCTTATGAGCTTAAAAATAAGATTGAAGAGGTAGTAAGACAAACAGGCTGTGAAAAGGTCAACATTATCGCACACTCAAAAGGCGGCTTAGACTCACGTTATGCGATTACACACCTTGGCATGGATAAATACGTTGCAACTCTTACAACAATAAACACACCTCACCGTGGCTGTGAATATGCCGACTTTATTCTTGAACACGCTCCGAGCGGTTTTAAAAATTTTTTGGCAAACAAATACAACTCGGCAGTAAAAAAGTTCGGTGACACTAATCCCGACTTCATTGCGGCGGTAGCCGATTTGACCGCAAAAAACTGTAAAGCTCGAAATGAAACAACTCCCGACATGGATTCGGTGTACTATCAAAGCGTAGGTGCGAGAATGAAGAACAGCCGAAGTGCGGGCTTCCCTCTTAATTTATCCTACGGGCTTGTTAAGTTTTTCAGCAAGACGGATAACGACGGCTTAGTTGATGTTGAATCAATGAAATGGGGAAGCAGACACAAATTCTTCGAGCCGCAAACAGGCAGAGGCATATCTCACGGAGATATGATAGACCTGTTCCGTGAGGACATCAAGGGATTTGATATAAGAGAAGAATATGTAAGTATTGTTAAAGAATTAAAAGAAATGGGTTATTAATACATAAGAAAAAACGGTTATTGATAAAAAAATCAATAACCGTTTTAATTTACGGACTGTCTGCCGTTTCTGCCATATTTTCTCCGCCTTTTGCGGTTTTAGGTGACGGCACATCACTCAGCGGCTTAATAATATCATCTATGATATACATTTCACTGCCGTTTTGTTCAATCATAATGGTATGTTCACGAACTACGCACATCGGGTCAAGGTAGTTTTTATACTGCACCTGTTCCGTTATTGTTGCGTTTATTGTATAAATTTTATTGCTGTATTCTACGGAATTGTACTCAATGGAGTAATCGGTGCTTTCTACCTCCATATCTGTTCCCGGAGCGTGATTAACTGCAATGGTTTTGTTGTTATAATCGTTGTAGTACCAAAAATCACAGCCCTGCTTGATAATCCCTCTAAAGGAAACGCCTTCGTCACTTGGCGTATAGTTTTGCATGACAAATGATATATATTTATCAACCAGCTGCATAGCCGCTTCATTGTCTTGTATAAATAAACCTCGGGCATCGGCATAAGCGACACCGCCGATTATACATAAAAAAGCCACACCGGTAAAAAAAGTACAAATCTTTTTAAACATAGCATAGTCACTCCGTAGAAAAATTCCTGTATATCTATTATATAGCGGATTTTTGTGTTGTAAATACGGTTTTTTAATTGTTTTATTTTTATTTACAAATTTTATAATAGCTATTTACAAAATTAGTTAAATGTGTTATAGTGGTGTTGCGGAGGGTTCAATGATTTTAATTGTTATTTAATTAATATATTAAAGCGCTGCATTTTCCACGCAGAAATTATCTGCAAAATACGATTTTGAAAAAGGGGGATTTTCCAATGAGAAAAATTCTTGTCACAGGTGGAACAATATTCGTCAGCAGGTACATAGCCGAGTACTATGCTAATTTTATTCCCGAGTATGATTGTGAGGAAAAATGCGAAGTTTATGTTATGAACCGCAACACTCACGACCAGGTAGAGGGAGTAACGCTGATTGAATGCGACAAGAACAACATTGGCAACAAGCTTGCGAATTACGATTTCGATTTAGTAATTGCTGTGAACATTTACACAAGGGACGAAATGAAAAATCTTATTGACGGCTTAAATCAAATCAAGGATTTTGTATTCATCAGCTCAAGTGCCGTTTATCCCGAAACACTGCCTCAGCCATTTACTGAGGAGCAGGAAACAGGCAGAAACAGTATTTGGGGCGATTACGGAACAAACAAAATCGGAGCCGAACAATATCTTACCGAACACGTTCCGCAGGCTTACATTTTGCGACCCCCTTACCTTTACGGCAAAATGAACAATATCTATCGTGAAGCCTTTGTTTTCGACTGTGCATTGGTTGAACGACCCTTCTATATTCCAAATGACGGTTCTATGAAACTGCAATTTTTCAACACAAAGGACCTTTGCAGATTCATTGATATATTGATGAGAGTACACCCCGAGCAACGTATTTTTAATGTCGGCAATCCGCAGGCTGACGATATCAATTCATTTGTAAAAGCCTGTTACAAAACGGTAGGCACGGAATTAAAAATTGTAAACGTCGGTCCTGAGCACGCACAAAGAAGCTACTTCCCGTTCCACGATTACAGCTACGTTCTGGACGTGAGCAAAATGAGTGAGCTTATGCCCGAAACGACCCCACTCTCAGAGGGCTTAAAGGATTCGTACAAATGGTACAGGCTCAATTCCGAAGCTGTCTACAAAAAACCGCTTATGGAATATATTGACGACAAAATCAGTACAAAAGCAGAATAAAAAAATCAAGGCACCGACTTGCGAATAATTCGTTTGTCGGTGTCTTAATTATAATGTATGAAAAACGTTCATTATACTAAAATTCATATACAACAAAAGCTTATTATGATTTAAGCATTACAAAAGCATTTTCAATATATCCAATTTATTCGTAACGCAACGCATCAATCGGGTCAAGCTTTGAAGCTTTAACCGACGGTACCAAACCGAATATAATTCCTACGCCCATTGAGAAAGCAACGGAAATAACAACTGCCGGCACACTGATGCTCATACTCATTCCGATTATAAAACCGACCAAATAAGCAACTCCAATACCTATCAACACACCTATTATACCTCCCGTGCTTGTAAGAACAATCGCTTCGGTGAGGAACTGAGAAAGAATAACCCTTTTCTTTGCACCGAGGGCTTTTTTAAGTCCGATTTCTTTTGTTCTTTCGGTAACGGATACAAGCATTATATTCATAACACCGATACCGCCAACAAGCAACGATATACTTGCAATACCGACAAGCAGAATTGAAATAGCAGTTGTAATTGTATTCATATACGACATTGACTCGGCAAGATTTTGATATCTGTACTCATAACTCTCGCTGTATATATTTTCATTAAGAATATCTGCCGCCAGCTTACCTACCGTAACGCTGTCATCGGCATTTTCTAACTTAATCATCATATTTTGGTTATCATCATAACCTGCAACCAAGCTCCAGCACGTCAAAGGTATATAAGCACTACCGCCTGTATATGTATAAGTCATATTGGAATAATCCATATAAGAATCAATGGAATCGTAGTCCATGGTTTCATTCACAATACCTATTACAGTGAACATATCGCTTCCGATATTTACAGTTTTACCGAGAGCTTCTTCGCTTCCAAAAAGCTCAGATGCCGTTGCTGAGGAAAGAACAATTACATTGTTTTTATTCTCATAATCCTTATCCGTAAACAGTCTGCCCGACTTTAGGCTCAAATCGTTTATTGAAAAGAACTCATTTTTAACACCATACACCGAAGCATTTGCCTCCTGTGCGTTATACATTACGTTCAAACCGTAGCTTTTATTGTATATCGGTGTTGCATCCGCCACGCCGGGGATTTCCTTAATTTCCTCCACACTCTCCTGCGGTATATCAGATATACCCTCAATCTTTCCGCCGTATAACGAATTATACTCAGAATAAGAATCCTCTTTGCTGTATAAGGAAACTGTAATGGCATTATTGCCGCCGCTGACGATGGATTCGGTAAGCATGTTACTTGTAGCCTGAATAAGAGATACAATAATTATAATAGATGAAATACCTATTATAATACCCAGCATCGTAAGCACGGAACGCATTTTGTGCGACCATATTCCCTGTATAGAAAGTCTGATATTTTCTAACATTTATTTCACCTCACAAATCAGAATAATCCTCCGGAAATTATCGTGTCATAAGACACTTCCTCTACGGGCATACCCTCGTGAACATCTCCGTAAGGGAATGCCAATCTGTCGCTCCAGCTGAGTCCTTTTTTTATTGAAATGGCATATCCGTAATACTTTTTGCCTATTTCAACATAACGCTTCTCCAATATATCATTTTCATTGGCAACCAATACATAGTATCTGCCGTTTTCTTCACGCACGAAGGCTGGATCTATACATACATAATCCGTGTTTGAATCGGTAAGCGGCACAACCTCAACACAGCTGTCCTCTCCAAGCTCAAATTCCTCATCAACCGACACAACAAATTCATAATATGACTGTGTTGAAGCGTCATTGTACATAGAACTGCTGTCCTGTGACGGCGTATCGCTGATAGAGGTGATAACACCGCTGTAATTCGCCATATCGGTGTAGGATTGAATACTTACGTTCATTCCTTCCTCTATCTCGCCGAGAGAAAATTCACCTATCAAGCAGGAAATACTCATGCCGTTATCGTTTGTAATGATAATATACGCACCGTTATCGGCAAGATGCTTTTTATCCTTTGCCACAAATGTAACCGTACCACTGATTTCAGCCGTTTCTGCACCCGTTTCAAGTCTTTTCTCAGCCATTCTCAGGTCGATATTAGCCTGCTTTTTGTCGAGAGCCAAATTCTCAAGCTCTTTTTCCTTATCGGAAATCATGCTTTTAAGCTCTTCCTTAGAATACACATAATTATCCTTCAAGGTAATTTCACCTGAGGTATTCTCATCGGTCTGTTGTGAGCTTTCGCCGCTTACGTCAGCTGTCTGCATATCGGTGTAATCCAAATCACCGCTTGACAGCATATCTCCGTTCAAAGCGGAATCGGTGTCCATTTCGGCAGAAGTGCCGGTTTGTGTGTATGTAATCACCTTTGCAAAGGTCGTTTCGCTCTGTTCATAATAAATGCTTCCGT
>JBGVDU010000381.1:0-15180 GCA_045119555.1 Acutalibacteraceae bacterium
GTGACGGTAAGATTTTCGTTTATGACGTAGAAAACGTAATCAAGGTTCGTACAGGTGAAGAGGGCGTATCCGCTTTGCAGGATGACGAACAGTATTAATTAATTTTGCGTTCTACTTTTTTATAATCTATCTGTTCAATTCGCAAAAACACTCGGTACTTATGTATCGAGTGTTTTTGCATTTTATTGCATAAAAAGGTGAAAAATCTATGTAGAATAGACATTTATTCAAAATTATTCGATACATCTTGACAAATTAACGAAAATGTAATAAAATAGAACACGAATTAGTAATGAGCAAGGGCGTTCATTGTGGCAAAGGGGTAGTAGCCTCTAAAACACAGTGAACGCCCTTTTTTGCTTATTTTTTGAATTGAACTTATGTTAAAATATGAAGAGAATCGCTCTTCATCGGAATGAAACAGAATGAACAGATAGGAGGACATATCATGTATTCTTATAAGGAAATTATGTCTTTCGTGGAAGAGGAAGACGTAAAATTTATTAGACTTGCGTTTGTTGATGTTAAGGGTACGCAGAAAAATATTTCCATTATGCCGAGCGAGCTGAAGAGGGCGTTTGAATACGGAATCTCTTTTGATGCGTCGGGCATTACGGGCTTCGGAGATGTAGTAAATTCAGATTTGTTTTTACGTCCCGACCCGACAACGCTGGAAATTTTGCCGTGGCGACCTGCACAGGGAAGAGTTGTAAGAATGTTTTGTCATATTTACAACGCAGACGGAAGTCCTTTTGAGCTTGACGGAAGATATATTCTGAAAAAAGCTGTTGCGGCGGCTAAGGAAAAAGGAATTTTGTGTTATTTCGGAACTGAGTTTGAGTTCTATCTTTTCAGAAGAGATGAGAACGGAGAACCTACAAAAATTCCTTTTGACCATGCAGGCTATATGGATATCGCACCCGAGGACAGAGGGGAAAATGTAAGACGAGAAATTTGCTTCTCGCTTTTGAATATGGATATCGAACCCGAAACATCACACCATGAGGAGGGGCCCAGCCAGCATGAGATTGATTTTAAATACAGCGATGCTCTTACATCCGCCGACAATGCCGTTACTTTTACATCGGTTGTAAGATCTATTGCCAATGTAAACGGTCTTTATGCCGAGTTTTCGCCTAAGCCGCTCCCACATGAAAGCGGAAACGGCATGCACATCAATATGTCGATTAAATCGGCAGACGGCAAGGATTATTCCGAACAGTATATGGCAGGTATTATGAGCCATATTAGGGAAATGACGGCTTTCCTTAATTCATGTGACGAATCGTATAAAAGATTGGGCGAAAAGAAAGCTCCGAAATACGTTACATGGTCACATCAGAACAGATCACAGCTTATCCGTATTCCTGCGGCAGAGGGTGAGTATAAGAGAATGGAGCTTAGATCTCCCGATCCGATGGCTAACCCATATATTGCATTTACTCTTTTGATTTATGCAGGATTGGACGGAATCGAAAATAACATGACGCTTTCAGAGCCTGTAAATAAAAATCTTTTCACTGCCGACAAGGAAGCTACAAAGGATTTGGAGCTTTTGCCGCAGTCCTATGCACAGGCTTTGGAAATTGCTAAAAACAGCGAATTTATCAAAAAGGTGTTGCCTAACGGTTACATTGATTACGAGCAGAATTAATAAAAAAGCTTGTTATTATAGTAGGGGTGATAAATATGCTGTCGCAAGTAGCTTTGCAAAGCGTTTTGATAGTTTCTTCATCTGCTAAGCCGATTGAGTTCATAAAAGAGGTACTTCCCCGAAGTGAGTTTGGTTTGATTTTAACAGCATCGACTGCGAGTGAAGCAAAGCGGATAATGATCGAATCACCCGTTGATATTGTTATTATTAATTCGCCATTGATGGATGACTCCGGTATTCACTTGGCGGTGAATACGGTAACATCAAGCATGGCAGGCGTTTTAATGCTTGTTAAGCCTGATATTTACGAGAGCGTTTCATATAAAATGGAGCCTTACGGAGTGCTTACTCTCACTAAGGCACTGAATAAGCAGACCTTATACCAAACGATAAAGCTTCTTTCCGCAACAAGCAATAAAATGAGAAAGCTTGAAGAAAGTGCGGCTACACTCGAAAAGAAACTTAGAGAGATGAAAACAATCAACAAGGCGAAGGGGATACTTATTGAGCATTTAAAAATGAGTGAAGAAGACGCTCACAAGTATATTGAAAAAGAAGCAATGGATAATTGTGTGAAAAAAATAGAGATTGCTAAGCAAATTATAGAAAAATATGAGTTTTAATGCTGATCTTTCAAAATAAATTCATTACTTTTTAAGACAGCATTGAGAGGAGAGCGAATATGACAAAGTATATTTTTGTTACAGGCGGCGTTGTGTCGGGACTCGGTAAGGGTATAACGGCGGCATCGCTCGGAAGATTGCTTAAGGCAAGAGGGTTAAAGGTTGCGGCTCAAAAGCTTGACCCGTACATTAACGTCGATCCGGGTACGATGAGCCCTTATCAGCACGGTGAGGTTTACGTTACCGAGGACGGTGCGGAAACAGACCTTGACCTTGGACATTACGAGAGATTCATTGATGAGGACCTTAATAAGTATTCAAACCTCACAACAGGTAAGGTTTACTGGAATGTTCTTAATAAGGAAAGACGAGGGGAATACCTTGGCGAAACAGTTCAGGTAATTCCGCATATCACAAACGAGATTAAGAATTTTATTTACAGCGTAGGAAAGAAAAGCAACGCAGATGTTGTTATTACCGAAATCGGCGGTACAACGGGTGATATCGAAAGTCAGCCTTTTCTTGAGGCTATTCGTCAGGTAGGACTTGAAGTCGGACAGGATAACGCTTTCTATATACATGTAACGCTTGTTCCGTTTTTGAGAGGCTCGGACGAGCACAAAACCAAGCCTACTCAACATTCCGTAAAGGAATTAAGAGGCATGGGCATTATGCCGAATATGATTGTTCTTCGCTGTGACGAACCGCTTGAGGAAAATATATTCAAGAAAATAGCTCTTTTCTGTAATGTAAAAGATGACTGCGTAATTCAGAATATGACGATTCCCGTGCTTTACGAAGCACCGATTATGCTTGAAAAGGCAAATTTCTCCGATGTTGTTTGCAGAGAGCTGAAGCTGAATGTCGGCAAACCCGATTTATCCGATTGGAACTTGATGCTTGAAAACATTAAGGGAAGAAATAAAAAGGTTACAATCGGTCTTGTAGGTAAATATGTTCAGTTACACGATGCGTATCTTTCCGTAGCGGAGGCTATTCGCCACGCAGGTTATGTTTACAGTACACGAACAAATATCGAGTGGATTGACAGCGAACAGATAACAGACGACAATGCAGCGGAAATGCTCGGCGGCTGTGACGGAATTATTGTTCCCGGCGGCTTTGGCGACAGAGGTATTCCGGGTATGATTGCAACAGCAAAGTACGCAAGAGAGAACAACGTGCCGTATCTCGGAATTTGCTTGGGTATGCAGATTGCGGTAATTGAATTTGCAAGAAATGTCTGTAACATTGCAGATGCAAATTCGGGTGAGTTTGATGAGAATACTCAGCACAAGGTTATCGACTTTATGCCCGATCAAAATAACGAGATTAACAAGGGCGGTACACTCAGACTGGGTGCTTATCCGTGCAAGGTTGCAAAGGATACCAAAATGTATGAGTGCTACGGCTCGGAGCTTATTTCCGAGCGTCACCGTCACAGATATGAGTTTAACAATGATTATCTTGAAACTCTCTCAAACGCAGGTCTTGTTATCAGCGGAACATCTCCGGATGAAAAGATTGTTGAAACGGTTGAAGTTCCCGAAAATGATTTCTTTGTAGGTGTACAGTTCCACCCCGAATTTAAGAGCCGCCCGAACAAGGCACATCCGCTCTTTATGGGACTGGTAAAAGCTTCACTTGAAAACAGAGAAAAATAATGATATATTTATTGTGTTAATAAAATAAGATTTTTTAATTATATAATTTTCACATATTCGCCGAAAGAATTTAAGCTTCGGTAATTATGAAAGGAATTGATGACAATGGAACGACAAGTTGGTTTATATCAGCCCGAATTTGAGCATGATGCCTGTGGTATCGGTGCCGTTGTAAATATTAAGGGTTTAAAAAGTCATACAGTAGTAGACAACGCTTTGAGCATTGTTGAAAAGCTTGAGCATCGTGCAGGTAAGGACGCAACAGGTCAGACAGGTGACGGTGTTGGTATCTTGCTTCAGATTTCACATAACTTCTTTAAAAAAGCCGCTTCTGAAATTGGTATTAACCTCGGTGAGGAGCGTAGCTACGGTGTTGGTATGTTCTTCTTTCCGCAGGACGTTTTGAAGTGCAATCAAGCTAAAAAAATGTTTGAGATTATCGCCGAGAAAGAAGGCGTTAAGTTCCTCGGTTGGAGAGAAGTTCCGATTAACAGCAATATTCTCGGTCAAAAGGCTTATGATTGTATGCCGCACATTATGCAGTGCTTCCTCGAAAAGCCGGAGGGCATCAAGGCAGGCCTTGACTTTGACCGCAAGCTTTATGTAATCAGACGTGAGTTCGAGCAGAGCAATGACAACACTTATGTTCCGTCCTTGTCCTCCCGTACAATCGTATATAAGGGTATGTTCCTCGTTCAGCAGTTAAGACAGTTCTACCTTGATTTGCTTGACGATGACTACAAGAGTGCTATCGCACTTGTTCACTCCAGATTCTCAACCAACACAAACCCAAGCTGGGAGAGAGCACACCCGAACAGAGTTATTCTCCACAACGGCGAGATTAACACAATCAGAGGCAATGCCGACAGAATGCTTGCTCGTGAGGAAACAATGAGCAGTGTAGTTATGAAGGATGACATCGACAAGGTGTTGCCTGTTGTAAATGTACAGGGCTCAGACTCTGCAATGCTCGATAATACTCTTGAATTCCTTATGATGAACGGTATGGAGCTTCCGAAGGCTGTAATGATTACGATTCCGGAGCCTTACACAAACGACAAGGGTATTTCCAGAGAAAAGAGAGATTTCTACCACTACTACTCGACAATGATGGAGCCTTGGGACGGCCCTGCGGCTATTCTCTTTTCCGACGGTGACACGGTAGGTGCGGTTCTTGACAGAAACGGTCTTCGTCCGTCCAGATATTATATAACAGATGACGATACACTTATTCTCTCTTCCGAGGTTGGTGTACTTCCGATAGACCCGAAGCATATTGTTAAGAAAAGCCGTTTGCAGCCGGGTAAAATGCTTGTTGTAGACACAGTAGGTCAGAGAGTTATTTCCGATGAGGAGTGCAAGAACCACTTTGCTACAAGCAAGCCTTACGGTGAGTGGCTTGATCAGAATCTTGTACGTTTGGCTGAATTGCCTATTCCGAACAAGAGAGTTGAAAACCATACACAGGAACAGCGTGACCGCCTGTACAAAGCATTCGGTTACACCTATGAGCAGATAAAGGAATCCATTCTTCCAATGGCTAAGAACGGCGGAGAAGCAACTGCGGCAATGGGTACCGATATTCCGCTTGCAGTTCTTTCCGAGAAGCACCAGTCTTTGTTTAACTACTTCAAACAGCTTTTCGCACAGGTTACAAACCCACCGATTGATGCAATTCGTGAAGAGGTTGTAACAGATACGGCTGTTTATGTAGGCTCTGACGGTAACTTGCTTGAGGAGAAGGCAGATAACTGCAATATGCTCGAAATTCAAAACCCGATTCTTACAAGCGTTGACCTGATGAAGATTAAGGCTATTAAGCGTCCCGGTTTTAAGGTTGAAACAGTATCTTTGCTTTACTATAAAAACACTCCGCTTGAAAGAGCACTCGACAGACTTTTCGTTTCCTGCGACCGTGCTTACAGAAACGGTGCAAATATCATCATTATTTCCGACCGTGGCGTGGACGAAAACCATGTTGCTATTCCGTCACTTCTTGCTGTTTCCGCTTTGGAGCAGTATTTAATAAGAACCAAGAAGCGTACAGCAGTTTCAATTATTCTTGAAAGTGCAGAGCCTTGTGAGGTTCACCATTTTGCAACCTTGCTCGGCTACGGTGCAAGAGCAATTAACCCTTATCTTGCTCAGGAGTGCATTTCCGAGCTTATCGACAAGGGCTTGCTTGATAAGGATTATCATACTGCTATCAATGACTATAACTCCGCAGTTCTTCACGGAATCGTTAAGATTGCCTCCAAAATGGGTATCTCGACAATTCAGTCTTACCAGTCCTCACAGATTTTCGAGGCTGTTGGTATCAAGAAAGAGGTAATTGACGAATACTTCACAAATACAGTCAGCAGAGTTGGCGGTATTGGTCTTGAAGAGATTGATGACGGTGTTGAGTGGCGTCATGACCACGCATTTGACCCGCTTGGTTTGGGCGTTGATATCACTCCCGACAGCATGGGTGCTCATAAGCTCAGAAGCGGTAATGATAAAGAGGATCACATGTACAATCCCGAAACAGTTATAGCTTTGCGTGAAGCTACACAGTTCGGCGATTATAACAGATTTAAAGAATATACAAAAATGGTTGACAGCGAGAATGTTCCGCATACTTTAAGAGGCTTAATGGATTTCGTTGTCGATGAGAGCAAATCTATTCCGATTGAAGAGGTAGAGCCTGTATCTGAAATTGTTAAGAGATTTAAGACAGGTGCTATGTCTTACGGTTCAATTTCTCAGGAAGCACACGAATGTATGGCCGTTGCTATGAACAGACTCGGCGGTAAGTCAAATTCCGGTGAGGGCGGCGAAATGCCCGAGCGTCTGGGCACTGAAAGAAACAGTGCAATTAAGCAGGTTGCTTCGGGTAGATTCGGCGTAACAAGCGAATACCTTATGAGTGCACAGGAAATTCAGATTAAAATGGCACAGGGTGCAAAGCCGGGTGAGGGCGGACATCTTCCTGGCAAAAAGGTTTATCCTTGGATTGCTAAAAACAGATACTCAACCCCGGGTGTTTCCCTTATTTCTCCTCCGCCGCACCACGATATTTATTCAATCGAGGATTTGGCACAGCTTATTTATGACCTGAAGAACGCTAACCGCAAGGCGAGAATTTCCGTAAAGCTTGTTTCCGAAGCAGGTGTAGGTACGATTGCCGCAGGTGTTGCTAAGGCAGGTGCACAGGTTGTTCTCATTTCGGGTTACGACGGCGGTACAGGTGCCGCTCCGCAGAGCTCAATTCACAATGCAGGCTTGCCGTGGGAGCTCGGTCTTGCGGAAACACATCAGACACTTATTCAGAACGGTTTGCGTTCAAGAGTTATTATAGAAACAGACGGTAAGCTTATGAGCGGCCGTGATGTTGCAATAGCAGCTATTCTCGGTGCAGAGGAATTCGGCTTCGCTACTGCTCCGCTTGTAACTATGGGCTGCGTAATGATGAGAGTTTGTAACCTTGATACTTGCCCCGTAGGTATTGCAACTCAAAACCCTGAGCTCAGATGCAGATTCCGGGGTAAGCCGGAATATGTAATGAACTTTATGAACTTCATTGCACAGGAGCTTCGTGAGATTATGGCTAAGCTTGGTGTTCATACAGTTGATGAGCTTGTAGGCCGTACAGACCTTATCAGAGTTCGTGACCACCAGGTTACAAACCGTGCAGAAAAGGTTGACCTTTCAAAGATTATTGACCGTTCCTACGCAGGAAAAGAGGGCACACACTTCGATTCCAAGGACGTATACGACTTCGAGCTTGAAAGCACAATCGACGAGAGCGTATTGCTCCCTGAGTTTGAAAAGGCTATGAAGAACGGTAAAAAGAAGAAAGTAACTGTAAATATTTCCAGCACAAACCGTACGGTAGGTACAATTCTCGGTTCTGTAATTACAGAGAAATTCGGAAACGAATTGGAGGATGACACATACACGGTTAAGTGCATTGGCGGCGGCGGACAGTCGTTTGGTGCATTCATTCCAAAGGGTCTTACTATGGAGCTTGAGGGCGACAGCAACGACTACTTCGGTAAGGGTCTTTCAGGCGGTAAGCTTGTTGTTTATCCTTATAAGGAAAGTAAGTTTAAGGCTGAGGAAAACATCATTATCGGTAATGTTGCACTTTACGGTGCTACACGAGGTGAGGCTTACATCAACGGTATTGCGGGCGAACGCTTCTGCGTAAGAAATTCGGGTGCCGTTGCGGTAGTTGAGGGTGTCGGTGACCACGGCTGTGAATATATGACAGGCGGTAGAGTAGCCGTACTTGGCCCTACGGGTAAGAACTTTGCCGCAGGTATGAGCGGCGGTATCGCTTATGTTCTTGATGAAAATCACGATTTCTATTTAAGACTTAACAAAGAGCTTGTTACAATGAGCGACGTTACAGAAAAGCACGACATTGAAGAGCTTCGCACAATGATTGAAAATCACGCTAACGCAACGGGTTCACCTCTTGCTAAGAAGATACTTGATAACTTCAATGAATATTTGCCGTCCTTCAAGAAGATTATGCCGAACGACTACAACAAGATGCTTGTTGCAATCGGCAAGTTCGAGGAAAAAGGTCTTAACCACGACCAGGCAGAGCTTGAAGCATTCTATTCGGTTCAGCACTGATTGATAAGGAGGAATTAAAATGGGTAAGCCAACAGGATTTCTTGATTACGATAGAGTAAACAATCCTTCAATAGAGCCGCAAAACAGAATCAAAAACTTTTGCGAGTTCCACCCACCGCTCAATAAGGAGGACAGACAGACTCAGGCTGCCAGATGTATGAACTGCGGTGTTCCGTTCTGTCAGTCGGCTATGAAACTTAACGGTATGGTTTCGGGTTGTCCTCTTCACAACCTCATTCCCGAGTGGAATGACGAGATATACAACGGAAACTGGGAGCATGCTCTCACACGTTTGCGTAAAACAAATAATTTCCCTGAGTTCACAGGCAGAGTTTGTCCCGCACTTTGCGAGGCAGCCTGCACCTGCGGACTTAACGATAAGGCGGTTACATGCCGTGAAAATGAGCTTTCAATAATAGAAAACGGTTATGCTGAGGGCTTTATAACTCCGAGAGTTCCAAAGGTAAGAACAGGAAAAAAGGTTGCCGTTATCGGCTCGGGCCCGTCGGGTCTTGCTTGTGCCGACCAGCTTAACCAGAGAGGTCATGATGTTACTGTATATGAGAGAGAGGACCGCATCGGCGGACTTCTTATGTACGGTATTCCCAATATGAAGCTTGAAAAATCCGTTGTTGACAGACGAGTAAACCTTATGAAGGAAGAGGGTGTAAAGTTTGTAACAGGTGCGGATATCGGCAATAATGTAAATGCTGATGAATTGCTTAAAGATTATAACGCTGTAATTCTTTGTTGCGGTGCTTCCAATGCAAGAGATTTGCAGGTTGAAAACAGAGATGTAAACGGTGTCTACTTTGCCGTTGATTTCTTGAAGTCTACAACTAAGGCACTTCTTAACGGCGATTACGAAAGCGGAAACTACATCAATGCCAAGGGCAAAAAAGTTGTAGTTGTAGGCGGCGGTGATACAGGTAACGACTGTGTAGGTACTTGTATCCGTCACGGCTGTGAATCTGTAATCCAGCTTGAAATGATGCCAAAGCTTCCCGATGAGAGAGCCGCCAACAACCCGTGGCCGCAGTGGCCGAGAGTTTGTAAGACAGACTACGGTCAGGAAGAGGCTATTGCAGTATTTGGCAGTGACCCAAGGCAGTACCAGACGACGGTTACAAAGCTTTTCTCCGATGAACAGGGCAATCTTACAGCTATCGAGGTTGTAAGCCTTGAATCCAAGAAGGATGAGAACACAGGCAGATTTATGATGGTTCCCGTTGAAGGCTCAGAAAGAGTTATCGAAGCAGATATTCTCCTTATTGCCGCAGGCTTTATCGGTGCTTCACCTTACGTTACCGAAGCTTTCGGCGTTGAAACAACTCCGAGAACAAACGTGGCAACAGCAGAGGGCAAGTATTCAACCAATGTAGACAAGGTGTTCACAGCAGGCGATATGCACAGAGGTCAGTCACTCGTTGTTTGGGCAATCGCAGAGGGCAGAGCGGCGGCTAAAGAGGTTGATTTGTACCTTATGCAGTACTCCAATATGATTTAAAATATCAAAGAGGTGGAGCAGATGAAATTTACAAAAATGCACGGTATAGGCAATGACTATATATATTTCAACTGTCTTAACTCCAATATTGAAAATCCGGAAGCTTTATCCATAAAGCTTTCGGATAGACATTTTGGTGTCGGCGGTGACGGAATCGTTTTGATTATGCCATCGGACAAGGCAGATTTCAGAATGCGTATGTTTAACGCAGACGGCAGTGAGGGTGCAATGTGCGGCAACGCTACACGCTGTATCGGTAAGTATGTGTACGAAAAGGGGCTTACCGATAAAAAGGAAATTACCCTCGAAACTCTTTCGGGTATTAAGTATCTTACACTGAATGTAAAGGATGGCAAGGTTGAATCCGTAGCCGTTGATATGGGTGCTCCGAAGGTAGGCATTGTTGGCGGTGTGCTTGCGGCGAACGGTACGCAGTACACATACACCTTCGTTGATGTCGGAAATCCTCATTGCGTAATTTTTACAGATGATGTTGACGGTTTGGAGCTGGAAAAAATCGGCCCTGCAATCGAAAACCACAAGTTTTTCCCCGACAGAGCAAATGTTGAGTTTGTAAAGGTTATTGACGAAAACACACTTCAAATGAGAGTGTGGGAGAGAGGCAGCGGCGAAACATGGGCTTGCGGTACGGGTGCTTGTGCAACCACAGTTGCCGCAGTTGAAAATGACATCTGCAAAAAAGATACAGATGTTAAGGTTATTCTGCGTGGAGGCCCACTTAATATTAAGTATTCCGACACAATTCTTATGACAGGCCCTGCATCATTCGTATTTGAAGGAGAGATTATAGAATGAAGATAAATCACGATTTTGACAATCTCGTTGAGAATTATTTGTTTGCCGAGGTAGCAAGCAGAACAACCAAATATGCAGAAGCTAACCCCGACAAAAGAGTAATTAAAATGGGTATCGGTGACGTTACTTTGCCGCTTGCACCTGTTGTAATTGACGCAATGAAAAAGGGTGTTGACGAGCTTGCAAAGAAAGAAACCTTTAAGGGTTACCCAAGCTATGAGGGCTACGCCTTTTTGCGTGAGGCTATCAGCGGTTATTATGCAAAGAACGGTGTTACCGTTTCTGCCGATGAAATTTTCGTAAGTGACGGTGCAAAGAGCGACTGCGGAAATATCGGAGATATTTTCGACAAGGATAACGTAGTTTTGGTAACAGACCCCGTTTACCCCGTGTATGTTGATTCTAACATTATGGCAGGCAGAAAGATAGTTTACGCTAATTCCACTGAAGAAAACGGTTTCTGTGCAATGCCCGATGAAGATGTACACGCAGACATCATTTATCTTTGCTCTCCAAACAACCCGACAGGCTCCGTTTACAGTGCCGAACAGCTTAAAGTTTGGGTTGATTATGCTTTGAAGAATAATGCTGTTATTATCTTCGACAGTGCTTATGAAGCATTTATTACCGATGATTCCCCAAGAAGCATTTTTGCCATTGAGGGTGCAAGAAAGTGTGCTATTGAGCTTTGCTCTCTTTCAAAGACGGCAGGCTTTACAGGCACAAGATGTGGCTACACGGTAATTCCGCACGAGCTTGAGTTCGACGGTCATAACATATATAAGCTTTGGTACAGACGTCAGGCAACAAAATTCAACGGTGTATCTTACCCCGTGCAGTGTGCGGCGGCGGCTGTATTCTCCGATGAGGGCTTGAAGCAGATTCAAGAGAATATTGCTTACTACCGCCAGAACGCTAAGGTTATCACAGATACAATGGACGAGCTTGGTATTTACTATACAGGCGGAAAAAATTCTCCATACATTTGGATTAAGTGCCCGAACAATATGGGCTCATGGGAATTTTTCGATATGCTCCTTGAAAAGGCAAATGTTGTAGGTACTCCCGGCGAGGGCTTCGGTGAGTGCGGTAAGGGTTATCTCAGATTCACAGCCTTTGCAAGCCATGAAGATACAGTAGAGGCTATGAACAGAATTAAAGAGATGTTGAAATAAGTTTAACTCCATGATTTAGTATATAGCACATTCAACAAAAGTGCGGCAGTCGTTTTAGCGATTGCCGCACTTTTGTTTTTGAAATGAAATTATGACTTATCCGATGATTTCGTAATAAGTGCCGCAATAAAGCCGAAAACTATTGCCGCCGTAACGCCTGCCGCCGCCGCAGTTATTGCACCTGTAAAAATTCCGAGTGCACCGTGAAGGTTTACCGCCGATTTTACACCCTGAGATATTGTGTAGCCAAACCCCGAAAGCGGCACAGTTGCACCTGTACCTGCGAAGTCTACAATCGGTTCGTAAATCCCCAATGCACCAAGTATTACGCCTGCGACAACGTAAGACGTTAAAATTCTTGCAGGGGTAAGCTTTGTTTTGTCAATTAAAAGCTGTCCGACAACGCATATTAATCCGCCTACCCAAAAAGCATTTAAGTAATCCATAATTTATGTTTATCCTTTCGTAAGCTGCATAGAACGGTCTTACAAATGCCTTGCCGCCCTACGCTTATTGTCAGTAAATTTTTTGTTTCACCGAGGAATCCTTTAAATATATTCTAACTGAATTTTGTGCAAATATTCGTTTTTGCTCAAAGACGATTTACCGAAATTTAACTTTCGGAAATCGTATATATAGAGCGTGGTTTTGTTGAAATATGACGTGAAACGTGGTAAAATTAAAGCGTATATTGAATTTTGTAATTTGCGGACTTGCTTTGCAAAAAGTGATGTCTGCAAAGGGTACATTACTACTATTTTAATTTTATGGAAAAGGGGAGAATATGCTATGGATAAGGCGAATTTGGTTTTTCCTAAAAAGCCGTTCCGTACCCGTGGCGGTGCGAAGGTTCCGCACAGAAAAAACACTCTCGATTGCGAGTCGGTGACAATGCCGTGCCCGAAGCAGGTTATTATTTCGATGAATCAGCATATCGGAGCACCGTGCAAGCCTACGGTTAAAGCAGGTGACGAGGTGGCAATCGGTGATGTTATAGGTCAGAGCGAGGGATTTATTTCCGCACCGATTCACGCAAGTATTTCGGGCAAGGTAAGCAAAATTGCACCTGTTAAATTTCCGAGCGGTCAGATGATAGATGCGGTTATTATTGATTCTGACGGAGAAATGCGGGTAAGCGAAAGCATCAAGCCTCCGTTTGTTGAAACTGCAAAAGATTTGATTGAAGCCGTAAAGGCAAGCGGACTGGTAGGTCTGGGCGGTGCAGGCTTTCCGACACACGTAAAACTGAATGTTCCGCAGGATAAAAAAGCGGATACACTCGTTATCAACTGTGCCGAGTGTGAGCCGTACATAACAACAGACAACAGAGAGGCTATTGAAAATACCGATAATGTAATAAACGGTATTGTTGCCGTTATGAAGTATTTAAAGCTCAAGCAAACGATTATCGGCATTGAGGATAACAAACCCGAAGCTATCAAGCTTTTGAAGAAGGCAGTTAAGGCATCAAAGGAGAACCTTTCCGATAAGGTTTGCGTTCTTCCGCTTAAAGCACGTTATCCTCAGGGTGCGGAAAAGGTCTTGATTAAAGCGTGTACAGGCAGAGTAGTTCCCGTTGGAAAGCTTCCACTCGATGTAGGCTGTATCGTTATGAATATAACGTCTGTTGCGTTTGTGGCTTCCTATCTTAAAACAGGTATTCCGCTTGTAAGCAAGCGACTTACCGTTGACGGTTCAGCGGTTGCCGAGCCTAAAAATGTTATCGTTCCGATTGGCACACCTATCAAGGATGTAATTGATTTTTGCGGCGGTTACAAGGAGAAATGCTCCAAGCTGATTACCGGCGGTCCAATGATGGGTATAGCAATTAACAGTGACGAAATGCCCATTCTCAAGCAGAATAACGCAGTTCTTGCATTCAATGAAAAAGATGCCGTTATTCAAAAAACAACAGATTGTATTCGCTGTGGAAGATGTGTAAAGGCTTGTCCTCTTAATCTTGTTCCGACTTCAATAGCAAATGCAGTTAAGAGGAACGATATAGAAGCTTTGAATAAACAGGGAGTAATGGTCTGTATGGAGTGCGGAAGCTGTGCATTTAATTGCCCTGCACACAGACCCCTTGTTCAGACAATGCGACAGGGTAAGGCTATGGTTAAATCTGCACCGAAAAAGTGAGGAGTGTAAACGTATGGACGAAAAATTGATTGTTTCGGCGTCACCGCACATCAGAAAAAGAACGACTACAACGAACATCATGCTTGATGTTATAATCGCTCTTATCCCTGCGGTGATTGCGGCTGTTATTATATTTGGCTTCAGAGCATTGGTGATTATCGCAGATACCGTTTTGGTTGCGGTGCTTGCGGAATATATTTGCAGAAGGGTTATGAAGAGAGCAAACACTGTAACCGACCTTTCGGCAGTAGTTACGGGACTTTTGCTCGCACTTAATCTTCCCGTAGGAATTAACCCGATTTTTGCGGCTTTCGGTTCGATTGTTGCGATTGTTGTTGTAAAGCAGATGTTCGGCGGAATTGGAAATAACTTTGTAAACCCTGCCTTGACTGCAAGAATTATTCTTCTTTCAAGTTTCCCGAACGATATGACTACATGGGCAGAGCCTTTTTATTATACAAAGGGTGCGGTTGATGCCGTAACCTGCTCCACTCCCTTGGCTCAGAATGCAAACGGAGAGGTAACGTCAACACTTGCCGACTTGTTCCTTGGCACAACGGGAGGCTGTATGGGTGAAACCTGTGCCCTTGCGTTGCTTTTGGGCGGTATTTACCTTGTTGCAAGACGTGTAATCAGCCCCGTTATTCCGCTTACATACCTCGGTACTGTTGCCGTTATGTCACTTCTTTTCGGTGAAGATGTTTTATTCCAGCTTTTAAGCGGCGGCTTGCTCTTAGGTGCAATTTTTATGGCAACAGACTATACAACATCACCTATTAACACAAAGGGCAGAGTAGTATTTGCTGTGGGTTGCGGTGTTTTGACTTTTTTAATAAGAAATTTTGCAAGCTTGCCGGAGGGTGTTTCTTTCTCAATCCTCATTATGAATATTCTTGTTCCGCTTATTGAGAGAGCAACAAACCCAAGACCGTTTGGAGAAAAGGAGAGTAAAAATGCCTAAGATTAAAGCTAAAGA
>JBGVDU010000382.1:0-7946 GCA_045119555.1 Acutalibacteraceae bacterium
TGAACTGTTGATATCTCACGGAGATAATATGTACCATTCTCAAGACCAACGAAACTAAACTTACCGCCGTCAGCTGTGGTTGCAGTAACTTCATTTTTGTTAGCATCAGTTACAGCTGTCTTCGTACCATTAACATCTTTATAGAGAGCGAATGTTACTCCATCAATTGTAGTTGTTGTACCTTTTTCAACCTTTACAACCTCAATCTTACCTGTGTAAACATATGGGTCTGTACCTTCTGGAGGATTATCAGGATCTACAGGATCATCAGGATCTACAGGATCATCATTTGGAGTGCCACCATTATTATCAATGTCTGAACTAACACCATTAGTGTTTGTGTAAGAAACTTCAACATCGTTCGGAATTCTGTCAGCATAAGCTGTCACTTCTGTTGTAAATGTTACAACAATTTTATCAGCTACACGTCCTGTTGTAGCATCACCAAAAGCAGCTTTCTTATCAGAGGTATTAAGATTAAGTGTTACAGTAATCAAACCATCCACATTTGTTGTTGTCCAGTTTGTACCTTCTACCAAAGTAGTTACTTCTGTATTACCATTATAAGCCTTAACTACAACATCTTCAGGAACAGACAATTTTGTTATGTCAACCTGGTCTGTGATTACAAACTTCGAATAAGAATAAATATCAGCAGGAAGACCAGCCTCAATTTTCCAGTTAGCCTTTTCGCCACTAATTACATCAATAGAAGCACTTGTTTTATATTCATCATCCGTACTGCTCTTTACTTTCTTGCTAACTGTAGGAACAGATGAAGGTACGTTGTTGATATCAGTAGCATTACTAATACCATTTACAACTACGCCAACCTCGTCACCAGTAGCACTAAAAGCACCACCCTTATTAATTTCAAAAGAATCACCTGTTACCAAAGTCTTGTAATCGTTAGAACCTGTGATTTTTGTCTCACGGAATCTATATATGCCGAAATCAAGACCAGCAATCTGCTTTGTATAATCTGTACCACTTACAGTAAAGGAATCGCCCACCTGTGTCCATGTATCACTATTTTCAACCTTTTTTTCGAGAACAAAAGTAGCTTCTACACCATCTGGAATTGTTGTGGAACCGTTAAATGTCTTTGTAAATTCAACAGCACCTGTTACAAGAACTTTTGGATAAACATAAGCTGTCTCAAGATAAGCATCTCCATCACTATTTGTCAATGGCAAATCAATAATAAATGGAACTGCATACGCACCGTTTGTCTTTGACATATAGCCCATAGCAGTGTCTTGATCCATAATTACTGCGTAACGACCAAATTGAGTATTAGTAATCTCAACATTAACTACACCATTAGTTGTTGCGTCTGTTTGGATATAATCAGTAGGTAAAGTGCCAGGAATCACTGTCGCAGCATCATCAAGCTTATAAAGCTTAAATTTTACACCATTGATTGGTGTTTTGCCTGTAACTGTCTGCTGCTCTCCAGTTACGGATGCATCTGTCTTAACATCATCATTATCGTTGGTTTCAAACAAATTAATACTCAACGTCACTTTTGTAAGATTTTCTTTAAGTACTTCCGCACTTGCCGAAACAGCGAAGCATGAAACCATCATCAAGATTGCCACGAAAACACTTAGGAATCTTTTTGCTTTCATAAAATTTGTCCTTCTTTCTTTAAATTATTTTTTATTAAATAAGACTGTGTGCTTTTATAGCATTACAGTTTATTCCGATGTTAGATGTGCCTTATATTTCGGCATTGGAAATTTGTGTAATATTCAAATAGGTTTTAAATATTGAATAATTTCCGTTGGTTAGATTATACAACCGTTTCACAATGCCGTCAAGTAATTTTCATTTTTTTAACCTCACAAAAAACATGCTGTCGATTCATGCAACTTGCTAAATTATTTGGTAAATTATACAAAGTATTCGTTATGTTGCCATTTTTTGTAAAAGGCATGTCACCGTGAGCATGCGGCGAAGCTCGACATATTGCGAGCCATTTTCGGCATACTGCTTTAAGTGCCGCACAGGCAAAGCTGTGGGGTGGGAATTGCCGCATTGTCGGGAGTTTTTGCGATCTCCCGACATGCAACAATTTTAAAGATGACATTATAATGAAAAAGCTTATTAACGTATTGTGGGCATATCGTCTTATTCAGACTTCTCTGCCGAGGTTGTTTTTTCTTTCTTCGGCTTAAGCAACAGTATAGCCGCCACTATGAGAACTACACCTACTACTACGAAGATAACTACACCTATACCGCCTGTTTCGGGGAGGTCGGTGGAGGTTTGATCAACAATAGGACTATCTACCAATACAGTATTTTCTTGTCCTGCTTCCACTTCTACATAGTGATACTCGCCGTTAAGCTCGTAACCCTCGGGAGCCTTTGATTCGTAAACAACGTAGTCACCTGCTGAAACGTCGGTAAACTTAACTTGACCGTCTACTTGACCGTCTGAACCGGTAGTTAAAATCTTACTTTCTGCTCCTGTTTTCGGAACCCACTTACCGTCAACATTTTCTGCGGCAACAAGCGTAATGTCAGCTCCGTTAATAGGAGTAGTACCGTCACTTTTTACTTTTTTAACGGTTACAGAGCCGTTCTGCGGAAGTTTTGTGTTTTGGAAAACAATTTCGCTTGCAGAGCTAAGCTTTGTCAGGTTGTCAATACTTCCTGCAGTTATTAAGGCATCTGCTGTACCCTTGTAGTATGTAATTGTTGTTTCAAGCCGGCTCTTGTCAGTACCTGTAAAGCCTACTTCAACTTTAGCAAAATATAATGTTTCATCTTTTTCATACAACGAGGCTTGTGTTCCTGAAAGATCCTTCTCGGAAATTCTGAAATACTCGGGAGTTGTGATTGCTTTGGTGTAAGTTTTTATGCTATCAAACTTAACCTTGCCCGAGGTTTCATTATCAGCAGTTTTAATTGCTGTTCCTGTCACAGTTCCCGTTGAATCGCAGGAATAAAGTTCAAAACTAAACTTTTGATTATCTTTTGAACTGTCAGCATTTGTCCAATTATTCTCTGTACCTACTTGTTTGGTTGCTTCCAAATCCAATGTAACAGTTTTTGTCACTTTCGTGTTAGTGTAAGTTACATTAGTTGTACCACTTTCCGGAACCGTAACTGTGGCTATCAAACCATCGGTTGAACCACCGGTTGAACCATCGGTTATAGTTGTTTTATAATCAGTAGTGCTTGCTTTTTCAGTGAACACAACAGTTGTACCCACAGGTAAACCCGGAATAGTTATTGTATTTGCCTCACCACTTTTAACAGTGATTGATTTTGTTGTTGTTGTACCTGTTGTTGTAGCACTTTTTGCTTCTCCATTCTCGGTGTAGTTATAAGTAAAGTTGCTTGTAGTTGGAGATGAATCTCCCGGCAAAGTAATTTGAACATCGAAACTAAACCCTTTGTCCAATACTTCATCACCGTTTGCTTCTTTAAGAACTTTCTTAAGTGTTACATCGTTAGTTTGAATGGTATTAATGTATTTTACATGTATTCTCGTTTGATCTTCCGGATCATTTGCTCTGAAAGTAAAGGTTGCCGTCTTGTTATCGTTAGAGCTTGTAGCACTGTCTAATGGGTTATTTGCAATAGTATCTGTAACTGTGTTTGTGGTAGTATATTGATATTTAGTATTACTACCCTCAGTTACAGTTATCTCTTTACCCTCAGTGAAACAATCTGTAAAAATCATATCCTGACCGTTTTCCAATGATTCCTTAGAATCATCGCCCAATGTACCTACGGTATTATCGGACTTTGTATATTCATATTTGGATACATCTGCACCTTCCTCAGTTGCACCTTCCTCAGTGAATGTAAACTCAAAATCTTCATTAGCGTCAATATCACTGTCAACAGTAGATTTTAATGCCTCATTAACACCATCGGTCTTAACTTCTTTTTCTACATCAAGAGAAGTATTCAAGGGTGACATTGTAAATGACATTTTAAGGTTTGATTCGATCATACCTCTTTCAATATAGAAAACTGTAAGTCTGTGCTCTTGTGTCGGATTTTCATTGTCAAACCAACCTGAAAAATCAATTACAGCTTCATCAGATGATGTTGCAGTCTGCACGCCGTTATTCAGTCCAAGGGCAACACTTCCGGATGTTACTTTAGCTTCTTCCTCTTTAAAATTGATTTCACCGGATGCTTTTGAGTGGGCACCACCCATATCAAGAACAAGCTTACCGTCAAGAAATACCCAAACATCATCGTCACCTGTAAATTCAAACTTTACAGGATAATTATTTGTTGCGGGAACTACACCGCCGGACGGTATATTAAAATTTATGTCCACTCTCATGCCGAAGCCGTAGTCAACAGCATAGTTGTCTTTATATTGGTTATACTCATCATTAGTGTAAGCTCCAATACCATCAGACTTATCGTCAAAAGGAAAGAAGCCGTAACCGTTGGCAGTATTACCACCCATATCTTTGTTCGCATCAACAATTCCGTTGCCTGTGCCTTCGCCATAGTTCAAAGTTAATTCCTTGTTAATGTTAGTATAATCAGAAAACCAGATATTGTTTGTTGCATTATTTGAATCAAACGTGTATGTTGTTACTTCCGTAGCACCATTTTCTATTTGATGAGAAGCATCAATACTTTGCGTCCCTACTTCCATCGGGAATTGTGCTGTTACTTTAGTTGCGTATCCTGCTGCAACCGTTTCATCACTGAAATACGGTGACACAATACCACTGCCTTCTGTATCGCCTACATAAAGTTGGTCTTCTAATGCTCTGCTTGTTACTACAAGCTCATCTTGTACAAGTCCTGATACAACCGACTTACCATAGGACGACCCAAAATGAGTTTCAGCAGGTGTAGAGTCATTTGCAAATTGTGAAAAATTAAGCAAATCACCTGTCATACCTTTATAATCACCATACGCATAAGTCATATCCGTATTTACTTTTGCCTGAGTGCTGTCTATATAAGGTACACCGTACAAGTAAAAGTTACCAAAATAAAGAGGGAACGACCAACAACTGCTCACAGTGCCAACCAAATCGGAAATATACTGGTTAAAGCTTGTGTACGGCTCACGGTGATACCATCTTCGTGAAGTATGGGTATTAAGTGATCTCCAACCATATATGAGCTCATTGTCTGTCATGTAATCATAGAAAGTTGCATTAAAGGAAACCAACTCACCACTCGCAATCTTGCTCGCATAATCACCAGATATCGTAGAGGTATATGTATTTTTTGTTAGATTATTTTGCGAATCACTTTCTGTCAAGCTGATATTAGTCCATGAGGTACTCGGCTTATTACCTGTACCGTTTACATTTATACAATTTCCTCCGTTTGACGTCACATCATTTGTTACATATTGGTATATTGTTTCCCCACCTTGTGTAGACTCAAATGGGTTACAACCGGCAGGTAATTGATGCCACAGCTTCACAAGTAAAAATCCGGTAGCATTAAACTTAGGAGTAAAAGAATATACTTTATCATAATTTTCAGCCATTTCATAAGTCAACGGTTGATAATAAGTCTTATCTCCTTTAGCGTTCCAATAGTAAACGCCAACCGCTCCGGTACTGTCAAGCCAGGAAGTTGTTCCGGTCTTGCTTGTGAAATGAGCACTCGAGGAACTATTCTCGAAATTAACATATATTTTTACACCTTGCGGAAATGTTCCTGAAGAAGTTCCGTCAGAGTCAGGCTCAGGACTTCCAAGATAATTCGTCCAATAGTAAGAAGTATCAGTATTAATTACAAAACAATTATATTGTGCTGAAGTGCTAATTTTAAGAGTGTCCGAACCTATAATGTTGACATAAGAGGAAGGATAAGAGGACGAACTGTAATTTTTATTGCTCAATCTGAAAGCATGAAATGCAGCGCAGGTTTGACCATCGGGAATATCTAAATAATACACTCTGCTTTCCTCATTCAGCGTTTGTAAGTACGAAAGCTTACCACCTTGGTTATCACCCCACCACCAAACAGCAAGGTAAGTAGAAGGACTACTACCGGTAGTATCATTGCCCCACCAGTAATTATTTGGACAAACAAAGTAAATTCTGCCTGTCACACCTTCTGCACTCGCCTCAATAGTACCCACCTGCCCTACAAACAGCATCGAGCACATTATCAGCACTGCCATTAGCAACGAACAGGCTCTCGTACCTTTTCCTCGCCTTGTATTTGTTTCTGCAAAACGCATATATCTTTTCTTCCTTTCTATGTTAATTTTTGAAATCTTATTTTTCATTACAGGAAATAACCCAAAACAAGATTCAAAGTACAAATTGCAATAGATTATACACCTACTGCACTTTAAATTTATTATAGCTTAATTGATTCGATTTTTCAATCCAAGTGGTGGAATTTTTACTCTCAAAACGGTTTTTCCATGTTTTTGCCAAACTTTCATCACTCGCTTTGTACATTTTGTCAGCTTATTAGCAAAATATTAATAAAAATTACATGAATTTTCTAAAAATTCATAATTTTTTCGATTTTTCTTCCTAAGTATTAGAATAATCATTCCATTATAAGGTATATCATACTAAAGAATATAAAAGCCGACTGTCATTTTGCGGCAATCGGCTTGAGTTTATTTTATTATGTATTTGAAATTATTTATTCTTAACAATAAGAACCTTCGATATTCTGCGTTCGTCAATCTCCGAAACTGTGAATGTTACACCGTTTTCTTCAATTACGGGACGCTCGCCCTTTTGGGGGATTCTGCCAAGATGTTCGAGAATGAATGCGGCAAGAGTATCGCAGTCTTCGGGGGCATTCAGCGTTGTTCCTATTAAGTCTTCGACTTCTTCAACGGAAAGCATTCCGTCAACGGAAAAAGCATTTTGCCCCAGAGGCTTTATGTCATCGTCCTCGTTATCGAACTCATCTTGAATATTGCCGAAAACCTGTTCAACGAGGTCTTCGAGGGTAATCAGACCTTCCGTGCCACCGTATTCATCGACAACAACTGCCATTTGAACCTTTTGTTCGGTCATTAAAGCGAAAAGCTTTTCGCAATTTTTGCTTTTCGGCACAAAAGGCACCGAGCGGACAAGGTTCGGCAAGCTAAAGCTTTTGCTGTGCTCATCATTATTTCCGATAACATATCGGAGTAAATCCTTAACATAAAGAACACCGATGATATCGTCTATATCCTCATGATAAACCGGGATTCTCGAATAGCCCGTATCTATGGCAAATTTCACCGTTTCGTCAAGCGTTGCACAGTCCTCAAGAGCGGAAATATCGGTACGGTGAGTCATAATTTCATTGACTGCCGTATCGGTGAAGTCGAAAATATTTTCAATACGACTTTTTTCCTTTTCTTCTATATTACCGCTTTCCTCGCCCACGTCGATAAGGCTGAGGATTTCCTCCTCTGTTACCTCTTTTCGCTTAATTCCCAAAAAATCTGCCAAAGACGATTTTACACTTTTTTTATCCCTTTTCCCCGAACTGTCATCGGACATTATTGAACACCTCAATTATTTTTATTAATTTAACTTTATTAATTTTTATTAATTTAACTTTATTAATTCAACTCATTTGATTCGTTGTGCTGTTGCGGAAAGTTTATTCGTGGGGGCGAACCACTGTCAGCAGGTTCGCCCCCTTTCAAAATCAATCCTAAACGAAAGATACCGATACCCCCACTCCGCTGAGTGGAGTATATAGGTGTTTCGCACTCTGCGGAGTGCGACCAAAGACGCTGTCTTTGGAATCTGCAAGCTTTTAGAAAAGCTTGAGCAAAACTTTAATGGGGGTTATTGATTAATATATTATTCTTCATTTGCTGTTACGCCGATGCCGAGCTCATTGAGCTGGTCGTCATCTACCGGTGACGGAGCGTTTGTCATAAGCTCGCTTGCATTCTGAACCTTCGGGAATGCAACTACATCTCGGAGTGTTGCAGCATTAATCATCTGCATTACAAGTCTGTCAAGA
>JBGVDU010000383.1:0-2607 GCA_045119555.1 Acutalibacteraceae bacterium
CGTGTAGACCCTACTATGACTACTCAAAGACTTGTTCTCCCGTCTATGCGTTATGAACTGCCGCCTGCTCAAAATAAGAAAAGTATGCTTGAATGCGAGCCTGACGAAATTGTAAAGGCTATTCAAAATCTGCAAAAGCCGGAAAAGCTTAACAAGGCCATTTTGTCGGTGGTACAGGGGGTGTCGCCGATTATTTGCCGTGAAATTGAGTATTTGGTAACAAGCGGAGAGGATTTGTACACGGACGAGCTTACTTCGCAGTATCTTAAAAGGCTTGATTATTATATTACCAAGCTTACCTCTGCTGTGAGAGAAACCTCGGGTGCTCCGTATTGTATTTCCGAGCCTAAGGGAAAGCCTAAGGATATTTCGTTTATGGGTATCACTCAATACGGCACGGCTATGAATGTCACAAGAGATGAAACCTTCTCTCAGCTGCTCGACAATTTCTACTACGAGCGTGACCGTGTTGACAGAATGAAGGTTAAAGGACAGGATTTGCTGAAGCTTCTGACCAATGCTTCGGAGCGTCTGGCGAGGAAAATCAACACACAGCGAGCAGAACTGGAGCAGTGTGCCGACAGAGAGATTTTGAGAATAAACGGTGATTTAATCCAAGCGAATTTGTACAGAATCGAAAAAGGCTCACCGTTTGTTGATTTGGAAAATTTCTACGATGAAAATTTGGCGACAGTGCGTATTAAGCTTGACCCGTCAAAGTCGCCTTCTCAAAACGCACAAAAGTATTATAAGGACTACCGAAAGGCGAAAACTGCGGAGCAGATTTTGACCGAGCAGATTGACCTTGCCGAAAAAGAGATTGAATATATCGACAACGTGTTTGATTCCCTAAGCCGTGCGGAAACGGAAAGAGAGCTTGCGGAAATCCGTTCGGAGCTTATTCAAACAGGGTATATCAAAGCACCAAAAGGCAATCGAAAAGAGCAAAAGCCTCTTCCGCCGATTAAGTTTACGACGTCTGACGGGTTTGAAATTCTCGTCGGCAGAAACAACAGACAAAACGATACATTAACTTTAAAAACAGCCAATAACAACGATATTTGGTTTCATACAAAGAATATTCCCGGCTCTCATACTATCCTTGTAACAAACGGCAGAGAGCCGAGCGACGAGGCTATTCTCCAAGCGGCTAAAATCGCCGCCTATCACAGCAAGGCAAAGGACAGCTCACAGGTTCCGGTTGACTATACTCAAATCAGAAATGTCAGCAAGCCGCAGGGAGCAAAGCCGGGTATGGTTATTTTTGTGAAGAACAGAACGGTTTATGTAACACCGTCGATTGATGTGTAAGCTATGATTTATTTGGATAAATTTGATTACAGCGATTTAAAAAGAGGCGAGCGAAAAACTGCCGAAACGGGCAACGGCAGAGCACTGCTGAAAAAAGCGGTTTCGGAAATTTACGGCATAGATACAGACACCATGACGATTAAAAAAGGCGAGCACGGTAAGCCTTATTTTGAGGAGCGGCAAGATATTTATTTTAATATCAGCCACAGCGGTGACTATGTTGCCGTTATGGTAGGTGATTCGCCGCTTGGTGTGGATATTCAGACGATTCGCCCCGTTAAAGAAAGAATGATAGAAAAAATTTGCAGTGAAGAAGAGAAGAGCTTTGTTTATAATTCTCTCGATAGGGACAGAGCATTTATTACGCTTTGGACTTTAAAGGAAAGCTATATTAAAGCAATCGGCACGGGAATGAGCTTTCCTATGAGCGGAATTAATTTTGATTTAAGCCGATTAAATCAAAACGGTACGGGAGAAATTTCAAATCAATCGGGAGTGTATTTGGTTCGTGATTTCGGAGAATTTGTGCTGTCAGCCTGTGCCTTTGAAAAAGAGAAAATTGAAAATGCAGAGTGGAAAATTTTGTTTGATGAAATGAGCAGCTGAATATAATAGGAGTTGATAAAATGAGTGCGTTTGTAGATTTTAAAAATGTGTACAAAAGGTATAAAATGGGTGAGGTTACGATAACCGCCGTGGACGGTATCTCATTTGAAATCGAGCAAGGTGAATTTGCCGTAATCGTTGGAAGCAGCGGTGCGGGCAAAACTACCGTGCTTAATATACTGGGAGGTATGGACAGCTGTGACGAGGGTACAATCGTTGTCGGAGGCAACGATATAAGCCGCCTCGATGACAGGGATTTGGCTACATACAGAAGGTACGATATCGGCTTTGTGTTCCAGTTTTATAACCTTGTGCCGAACCTTACGGCAAAGGAAAATGTAGAGCTTGCTTCGCAGATTTGCAAGGACCATAAGGATTCCGTTGAGGCATTGGAGAGTGTCGGACTTGGTGAAAGAATCAATAACTTTCCTTCTCAGCTTTCGGGCGGAGAACAGCAAAGAGTTTCCATTGCAAGAGCATTGGCGAAAAAGCCGAAGCTTCTGCTTTGCGACGAGCCTACGGGTGCTCTCGATTATAATACGGGTAAGCAGATTTTAAAGCTATTGCAGGACACCTGCCGAAGCGAAGGAATGACTGTTGTGCTTATTACACATAACCAGGCGATAACCCCGATGGCAGACAGAGTTATAAAAATGAAAAGCGGTAAGGTTGTCAGCAATGTTGTCAATA
>JBGVDU010000384.1:0-2693 GCA_045119555.1 Acutalibacteraceae bacterium
TGTTGCATTTTATAACGATGTTGTTTCAATGCAGTACAAAGCAACTAAGGGTGAGGTATTGGATAAATTGGAAAATCTGGACACGCTTACTAAAGAGGAACTAAAGGCATTGTCTGAGCAAATAAAAAACATTCTATAAGAGAGAAAATATTATGAATAAAAAAATTAAACTATTAAATGAAATAAAACTTATGGTCTTTACTGCAATTATCGGTGCAGTAGCAGGACTTGTGTTTTGGGTGTTTTTATGGCTGATAAATACTTTTACGGAATTAATCTGGCAAGAAATACCGAGCAAGACGAATGAAACACCGTATTATGCTTTAATCGTTTGCACCGTCGGCGGACTTATCATAGGCATTTTAAGAAAGCTTTGGGGCGATTATCCTCAGGATATGATGAAGGTAATCGCAACTGTAAAACAGACCGGTACATATCCGTATAAAAAGCTTTTATCAATTATCGTTCTCGCCGTTCTTCCGCTTATTATCGGCAGCAGTGTCGGTCCCGAGGCAGGAATGATTGGTGTAATTGTAGCATTGTGTTGTTGGGCGGGAGATAATCTGAAATTTGCCAAGAAGAGCACCATACGTTACTCAAAGGTGGGTGCCGCAGTAACGCTTTCTGTGTTGTTTCATTCTCCGCTATTCGGTATATTTAATATTGAAGAAAATGAGGAGGACGACATTCCGCTTACAAAAACATCTAAATTCTTGATTTATGCCGTTGCAACGGCAGTCGGAATCGGAGCATATTCATTGCTTTCAAATTTAATTTGTGAGGTATCCGAAGGCTTTCCGTCATTTGAAACAGCATTGCCTACGGGATATGACTATTTAGCAATGTTTTTATACATAGTATGCGGAATAGCTTTAGGCTTTTTCTTCATAAAATCCGAATTGCTTTTTGAAAAAATTGCAAAAAAATTACCGCCTATTATCGGTGAGGTAACAGCAGGAATTATATTGGGAGCAATAGTTTGTGTTTTACCGGTAGTGCAATTTTCCGGCGAAACACAAATGGGAGCTTTAATAAAAGATTATGCAAAATATGCTCCGATTGCAATGATTGGAATTTCCGTACTGAAAATCCTAATTACTAATATGTGCATACAATTCGGCTTAAAGGGTGGTCATATATTCCCGCTGATGTTCTCCGCTGTATGCTTAGGATATGGTATTTCATTAATGATTTTTCCCGATTCTTCGGCTCACGCCGTTTTCGCTGCTGCAATTATCACTGCGGCAACGCTCGGTGTTTCAATGAAAAAACCGATTGCTGTTACAATGCTTTTGTTTTTGTGCTTTCCCATAAGAATGTTTTTCTGGATATTTCTAAGTGCAACAGTATCAAGCTTTATCGGCAAAAAAATAAATGCTTCTAAAACGAATCATAATCAACCGTTGAACGATGCACTATAAAGGCATACTACGGACGTTGCCACTCTCATAACTAAAGCTTTTAACCCCTCGGTCAAACCGAGGGGTTTCGTTATATAAAAAAACGGCAGGGGATTTATTTCTTAATACTCTGCCGTTTGTTTATTTTTTCAGAACAAAAAGCAAATCCACCTTGCGAGTGTTCGGCTTAATCCAATTCTGTTGTTATCGTCCTATATATTTTTCAAAGGAAGCCTTATATGTACATATTGTAAAATCAAAACTCATTTATTTACCGAATTACCCATTCATCGCAATATGGTCAGCCTTTATTTCATTATAAAGCTTATAGCTGTTCCAACCCATATTGCTCGGAGTGACTACGGCTTTTAAGTCAATTTTTCCGACTCCGCCCATTTTCAAAGCCGCAATAATTACATCTATCATTTCACTGCCAAAGCCGTACATAACCAGCATTTCATCGTGAAAGCTCTCTAAGACACTTTTGCTTTCAGTGGGGCTTATCCCCTCGACACCGACAAGACTGCCTATGGGCTGATTATAATCCCTTTCAGACACAGTTTTCACCGTGGTGTTAAAGGGTGCCAAAGCTTTTCTGATCTGCTGTAAGCGTGTTTTATCAAAATTATAAAGTAATACCACTTTTTTCATAACTATATTTCTCCTTAATATACTTTTCAAGCAACGCATAAGACACACTGCCCTTTGGGTGTACCATGCCGATTGCATCACGCACATTCACCCATCTGGCGGAGTTCACCTCATCTGACAGCTTAAACTCCGACTTTTTTGCCTTTGCGGTAAAGCCTATCATAAGCATATCTTTCTTATCGAACCAGTACGTTCCCGTGAGTGTCAAGGAATCAACATTCAGTCCCAATTCCTCGGATATCTCTCTTTCTGCGGTCAACTCCGCCGTTTCGTTCGGTTTCATATAGCCTGATACCAAATTATAATATTTTGCGGAAATATAGTCCTGACGCAAAAGAGCGGCTTCCTCGTACTCATTTATCACCAGTGCGATTATACAAGTCGAAAAAGTATCAAACCACGGTTTATCGCAGTTTTCGCAAAAGGGAACCATTCCCTCGTCACCTATCTCTTTATCAATCAGTTCACTTCCGCAGTGCGGACAAAATTTAAAACGCAAAGCAAACCCACCTTTTAATAAGAACCTGCCTTTATTTTTATATAGATTTATCTTGCATAAAATTTATTGTTTTATACAAAAAAGCAGCCGCCCTATTGGGCGACTACTCAAGACGATGTTGGCATCTTCCTATTTTCCCGGGC
>JBGVDU010000385.1:0-5631 GCA_045119555.1 Acutalibacteraceae bacterium
AAAATTGTATATGCTTCCGTATTATGGCAATACTTTATTTGTGTCAAATATTTTTAACTTGTTGTAATAAAAGCAGCAGCTCAAAAATATATTTGACTTGTGGGAGGACACACATAATAAATTTTCTCTTCACAAAGGAAACGGAGGCAATATATGAATTTATTCAAAAATTTTGATTCTTCTGCAATTAAGAAGGTAAGAAGATGTATTTCGATTCTGCTCATGTTAACAACATTGAGCGGAATCTTTTTGCCTGTAATTGCAGCTGCCGAGGAAAACGAAGGCAGTTCCGTAGAGATTGTCAGCTTTTTGCGTAATGATTCGAGCAATCTTCGCTCCAGTGAATTATTGATGGCAAAAGTAAACGGTTATGACGGTAGCGTAAACGAACTTTCATACAAATGGAGCAGTAATCTTGGCACATATCTTTATGTTTATAATACTCACGATATGTCTGTTCCTCAAAATACCGAGGGTGAGTATGAAATTTACAACAGTGAAAAGAGAGTTTCAAGAAGTCAGAATGCTGAGTTTGCGGCTGACGGTACTTTTACGGGAATCGGTTACTCTTATGCTTCAGTTTACGGAGCAAACATTACAGAGAAATCCTTACAGGGCGGAATCACAGTTGAAGTAACTGACGCAAACGGTGATTTAGTAGGTCAATGCACATATTCGGAAGCTTTTGAAATGCCAAATCTCGGTGATGATATTCGTAATACAGCTTTCGGTGTGTTTGAAGGTGAAAGCTTTGAAATAAAGGATTTACTCGCAAAAAGTGCGATCGTTCATATCAGCTGTACAGCTTGTGAAATTTCATCGGGTAAAGTTACCGAAGGCGATGAATATATCACCCTCAATTCAACGCAGAACAGCAAAAATAAAGATTACACAATAAACGGCATTAAAAAGGGCATCGCAGTAATAGAAATCGGTGTCAAAAAAAGTAATTGTAAATTCCACAAAGGTCAAGAAGCCGTAGCTACTACAACAGTTAATGTTTTCAAAAAACCGATAACAGAAACAACTTCCACTACACTGACACTTACAAATCTGGATACCGACTGCGAATATTTTATAGACGGAGTTCGTGGAGAAGAAAATGACGGAAAAATTATATTTGACGGACTTACTCCAAATACAGAATATACCGTTGAGGTAAGAGGCAAGTACCAAGACACTGACGGAACAGAAAAATTTGTGTATGCTTATGTGACAGATAAAACGAAAGATAATTTCACAGCATCTGTAACTCTCAAGATAGACGAAAAGACGGCAACCGTAACAGAAATTTTCGGAAATAACTCTACACTGTATTTAAAGGAAAATAATTCCGATGACTTTATTCCGTTATCGGAAGATACCAACGGTGTATATTCGGCTAAAGTAAATAATGGTATATACAATGTATATTACGAGATAAACGGTGAATTTACTCAAATAGCCGATTTGCAATTACAAATAGATAATAAAGATGAATCCGTTATTGCACAGTATTACAATGTTAGCTACGATCCTAATGGCGGAAGCTTTATAGGCAACACCTCAGAGCTTTACTATATTAATGAATCAGTTGCAGTCACTGCGGATATTCCTACTTTAGATAATTATGTATTTGACTGCTGGGCCGATAATGATAACAACTATTCTCCTAATGATATCCTTACGAAGAAAATAACAAGAAACTATACCCTTACGGCCAAGTGGGAAAAAGATGAAGTCGGCAAAGGCGATAATGGAGAAGAATCCGACGGAATTCCTGATAAATATCAAAAGAAAATTACCTTCAAAGTAGAAAACGGAACATGGGAAGACAAAACAGATACTCCAATCACTTTCTATGGTACTTTACTTGATGAAAACGGAAATTGGAGTGTAGACGGCACTGCCGAAATCGAAATCCCGACAGGTATGATTCCAAACTACGGCTACGAAAACGGTGCATGGAATATCACTCCGACAACAACGGTTAATGGAACTGAACCGATTGAATATATTTTCACATTTGCAAAAATCGGCGACCCGACAGTAACCTACAAAGAACCTGTTGAAAATAATCCTCCGACTGATACAAAAACCTACGTTGAATACGGAAAGAACATTCAAGTAAAGCCAAACGGCGGTAAATGGACATTTGACGGCAAGACCTACGAGGGTAACGATACAGCAACCATTAAAATGGAAAATAATATTATACTTCCCGATCCCACAAGAGAAGGATATGTTTTCGACGGCTGGAAAAAAGAAAACGGTAAAAATGATGTAGCTTATATCTTTACAGCCCAATGGGAAAAAGATGAAGTTGGCAAAGGCGATAACGGAGAAGAATCCGACGGAATTCCCGATAAATATCAAAAGAAAATTACCTTCAAAGTAGAAAACGGAACATGGGAAGACAAAACAGATACTCCAATCACTTTCTATGTTACTTTACTTGATGAAAACGGAAATTGGAGTGTAGACGGCACTGCCGAAATTGAAATTCCGATAGGCATGATTCCAAACTACGGCTACGAAAACGGTGCATGGAATATCACACCGACAACAACGGTCAAGGGTGCAGAACCGATTGAATATATCTATATATTTACTGCAATTATCAATACTCCAACAGAACTAATCGAGGAAACTGACACTGACAGTAACACAGACACCGAAACAGATACAGATACAGATTACGATACTTGCACCGACTCGCATGTTGACACCGATTCTGATTCCGATTCCGATATAGAAACAACTTCATGTAAAGACAGCGATTCAGACAATGATAAAACCTCTTCCAACAACAATGCTGACAAAAACAATAAACAAAATAAGAATACAAATACAGTTATAACTCAAAAAGAGAATGTGACTGTAAACAGCTCAACTCAAGCATTAAAAACAGGTGACAAAAACCATACAGCACTGTTTGTGGGAATATTCTTAGTTTCGTTTGGCATAATTGGTTTCATTTTTCTTAAAAGAAAAGAGAAAAAGGATAAATCCGAATAAATTATAATTAATACAGTTTAATTTAAACAAATATCCGTGCCGCAAAACGCAGTGCGGATATTTGTTTTGTACTATTTGCAATAACTGCCTTATTAATGATTAAATAAATATCAATGTGCAAATAATAACATAAATTAATGCTCTGTTAATTTTGTGTTTAAAAAGAATTAACATTAATTGCCAAATAAAATCGGGGCAACTATTGAATTTAAAAAAATTTTGTTTTATAATATTAGCAATTAGTTATTGTAGTTAAAAATTGCAGAAAAGGTGATGATTTTTTTATGGCAAAGGTTGACAGCACAGTCCGCAAGGAAACTTTATATGTTTTCGCTTGGATTTTAATATTCAGTGCTGTGCTGGAATCGGTATTTTTAATTATCGGTAAATGGGACTTGAATGTATTATTCGGAAATCTTCTCGGCATGGTCGCTGCTGTTGCTAATTTCTTTTTAATGGGCATTTCATTTCAAAAAGCATTGAGTAACAGCGATGAGAAGCAGATAAAGTCTATTATAAAAGCATCTCAGTCAATGAGATTATTTTTTATGTTTGTTGCATTGGCAGTGGGAGTTTATTTTTTTAATCCGATTGCGGTAATTCTGCCGATTTTTATTCCGAGTCTGTCTATGCGTTTCAGACCGCTTTTTGACAAAAAGCTCAATACGCCAAGCAATACAGAGATTGAGCAATGACAATTACAATTATATAAAGAAAAGGTGGTGAATTTATAACAGTGAAAAGCAAAGGACTTTACTTCCGCCTTGTCGATATTTTACTTTTGATATTTACCGTTTTGCCGCTTGTGTTCGGTATGGTGCTTTATATTTTATTCGAGCCTGCCGCAAACGGAATAGAGATTTCAGGACCTCGTATTTATTTTACAATAAATATGCCTTTGCAGGAGCTTCCGATAACAGAATCTCAGGTGAATTCATGGCTTGTTATTATTTCAATATTTTTCCTGTGTCTGTATCTTACTCACGGGTTGTCCGTGGATATAAAAACACGAAGACAGCATTTGGTTGAGTGGATTGTTGAAAAAACAGAAAACCTTGTAAAAGAAAATATGGGAGAATATTTTCTTGGCTTCGAACCGTTTATTGCGGCTGTAATGGGATTGTCTGCTTTTTCGAGCCTGCTTACATTAATAGGACTTTATCCGCCTACATCGGATTTGAATGTTGTGGCAGGTTGGGCGGTCTTGGTATTTATTCTTATAACATATTATAAATTGAAATGCGGACCTGTCCATTATATCAAAAGCTTCGGTGACCCTGTACCTCTTCTTGCACCTCTTAATGTCATCAGTGAAGTGGCAACACCCGTTTCAATGGCGTTTCGTCATTACGGAAATATTCTTTCGGGAACCGTTATTTCAGTGCTTGTTGCGGCAGGACTTCAAGGACTAACTTCAATTCTTCTCGGCAAGCTGCCGGGGATACTTGGAAAATTTCCCTTTTTGCAGATAGGCATACCTGCTGTATTATCAGTGTATTTCGATATTTTCAGTGGCTGTCTGCAGGCATTTATTTTTGCAATGCTTACAATGCTCTATATTTCAACGGGATTCCCTTCCGATGATTACCAAAAACGTATGAAAGATAAGAAAAATAAAAAGAAATCATTAAATCAAATTTAGGAGGAAACATTATGTTAGAATTAGCTATCGGAATTATTTTAGGTTGCTGTGCACTTGGTGCAGGTATGGCGATGATTGCCGGCATTGGACCTGGTATTGGTGAAGGTAATGCTGTTGCAAGTGCGTGTGAAGCAATCGGTCGTCAGCCCGAGTGCAAGGGATCGGTTACTACAACAATGCTAATGGGTTGTGCCATTGCCGAAACAACAGGTCTTTACGCCTTGGTTATTGCAATTTTGCTTATATTCTTGGCACCTGGCAGATTCGTAAATATTTTACTTGAAACAATGAGTACGCTCGGATAAGAGGGATTAAGATATGCAATCTTCAGAGGTTATATCCGTTAATTTATGGCAGATTATTATTTCTCTGTGCAACTTGTTAATTCTCTTTTTGATTCTTAAAAAATTTCTTTATCAGCCTGTCAAAAAAATACTTGAACAACGTCAACAGCTGATTGATGAACAGTTTGAAACTGCAAAAAGGGCAGAGGTAGCTGCATTAAGCAGTAAAAAATCCTACGAAGAAAAACTTTCCAAGGCTCAAGCTGAAGCTGAAGAAATTATCAAAGAAGCCAACAAGAAGGCTGAACGGAGAAGTGACAAAATTATATTGAACGCAAAGGAAAAAGCCGACACTATAATTCGTCAAGCGGAAACCGATGCAAAGCTTGAAATGCAGAAAGCTGAATCCGAAATTAAACGTGAAATTACTGAGGTTTCTTCAATGCTTACAGAAAAGATTTTAGAAAGAGAAATAAAATCTTCCGATCACAGAAGCTTTATAGATTCTTTTATTGAAAAGATAGGTGAAAACGATGACTGAAGCAAGTAAGGAGTATGCAACTGCATTGTTTACTCTTGCGAGCGAGGAAGGGCTTGAAAAGACCTTTTCCGACGGACTGAAAACAATATCGAAGTTAATGCAGGAAACTCCCGAATATTTGGACTTTCTTGCTTCTCCCAACATTCCCGTCAATGAGAGATTGAGTG
>JBGVDU010000386.1:0-1709 GCA_045119555.1 Acutalibacteraceae bacterium
ATAACCACTGTTATTTTATTTAATTAAACAACATTAAGCTTAATTCTTAAGACTTTGTATAGGTGCCGGAATTCTGCCGCCTCGACCGATAAACTTTGCCGGAGAGGACGTATTGACCTCCATAACTGGACCGCCGCCAAGCAGACCGCCGAAGTTCAAATACTCTCCTGCTTTCTTGCCGATTGCGGGAATCAATCTTACGGCAGTAGTCTTTGAGTTAACCATACCGATAGCAGCTTCGTCAGCGATGATAGCAGAAATCACCTCAGCCGATGTGTCACCGGGAATATTAATCATATCAAGACCAACCGAGCAAACGGCTGTCATTGCCTCAAGCTTAGTTAATGTAAGGCAACCGCTCTCGGCAGCTGCAATCATACCTGCATCCTCGGTAACGGGAATAAACGCACCTGAAAGACCTCCGACATGAGAACTTGCCATTACGCCGCCCTTTTTAACTGCATCATTAAGCAAAGCAAGGCAAGCAGTTGTACCGTGAGCACCGCAGGTTTCAAGACCCATCTCCTCCAATATATGTGCAACGGAGTCGCCTATTGCAGGTGTGGGAGCCAAGGAAAGATCAACTATGCCAAAAGGCACACAAAGACGTCTTGAAGCCTCCTGTGCAACAAGCTGACCGACTCTTGTAATTTTAAACGCCGTCTTTTTAACGATATTTGCAACCTCGGTTATGTCACAATCGGGAGCCTTTGCAAGTGCCGCTCTAACAACACCCGGACCCGAAACGCCTACATTAATTACGCAGTCAGGCTCACCCGGACCGTGAAAAGCACCTGCCATAAACGGGTTATCCTCGGGAGCATTGCAAAATACTACAAGCTTAGCCGCACCGATACAATCTCTGTCTGCTGTAAGCTCTGCTGTTTGCTTAACTATTCTGCCCATTTTTGCAACGGCATCCATGTTGATGCCTGCCTTTGTCGAACCTATATTTACCGAAGAACAAACTCTCTCTGTTGTAGCCAAAGCTTCAGGAATACTCTCGATAAGGGCATAGTCACCTGCGGAAAAGCCCTTGTGACACAATGCACTGTAACCGCCTATGAAGTTTACACCCACTTCTTTAGCCGCTCTGTCAAGAGTTTGAGCAAACTTAACAATTTTCTGAGCCTGACATGCAGATGCAACCATGGCAATCGGAGTAACGGAAATTCTCTTGTGAATAATCGGGATACCGTAATCCACACTGATATCCTCACCTGTTTTCACAAGATCCTTTGCGTAGCGACAAATTTTATCATATACCTTGTCACACGCTTTATCTATGTTTTCGTCAATACAATCAAGCAACGAAATACCCATTGTAATTGTTCTTACATCAAAGTTTTCGTTTTCGATCATATTGATGGTTTCAAGAATGTCATTGGTGTTTATCATACAATAATCCTCACACTAATTTATATTATATTCTATACATAGTATTGTAAAGCTCTTCATGTGTAACATGAACCTTTACCCCATACTGTTCGCCGACCTTATTAAGAGCCTCAACCAAATCTTTAAAGGGTGCAGAGCAATCAGTAATATCAACCATCATAATCATTGCAAACATATCCTGCATTACCGACTGAGTAACCTCGATAATATTCGCACCGTGCTTAGCACATTCACCGGAAACTCCCGCTAAAATACCGACAGTATCTTTACCGATAACGGTTATAACAGCTTTCATAAATAAACCTCCAAAT
>JBGVDU010000387.1:0-1874 GCA_045119555.1 Acutalibacteraceae bacterium
CAACCATATCGAAAGAGCCAAACTCCACAAGACCGTTTAGATTTCGCAAATCTCCGTTAATAACGGAAATTTTCTCCGTCAAGCCGTTATGCTCAACGCTTCTGACAAGCATATCCGCCCCCTGCGGCTGAATTTCCACGGAGGTTATATGCTTAGGCGGATTATTTCTGCACCAAATCAATGAAATAGTGCCACAGCCTGCACCGAGCTCAATAACCTTTTCGTGCTTTTTGGGTGCGGAAAAATCGGCAAGCAGAATCGTATCGGTTGAAAAATGATTCTCCTGCGAAACTATCACGCTTATTCCTCCGCCAAGCGGCTCAAAATGTTCTCCCTGTTTCAGCATAAAAACACCACACTATACTTTTGAATATAAAAATTAAAACCCGCTTTAAATGCGGGTTTTAAGTAAAAACAAAGCTATTAACTGCGATTAAGCCTCAGCAGGAGCACCTACCGGACATACATTTGCACAGTTACCGCAGCTGATGCAAACATCGGCATTAATTTCATACTTGCCATCGCCCTCAGAGATAGCCTCAACAGGACACTCAGCAGCACAAGCACCGCAAGCGATGCACTCATCACTAATCTTATATGCCATTTAAAACACCTCCTTGAAGTAAACTTCTTCGGATTTATTTTATCACATTATAACAAAGCATGCAACAGTTTTATTCTTCCACTCCGCACAATTCACAATTTTTTAACAAACGGTTAGTCAAAGCTTATCACTCTAATTTCTTAAGAGCCTCGAGCTCCTTGCGGTCAACCTTGATTTGAGCATCCTTAATCAGCTTAACCTCATTGCTCTTAAATGTAGCCGGAGCGGCTTCCGGAGCCTTATTCAAACGAACCTTCAAAATCTTGCTGATAGGATTCGCTTCGATTACAACACCTTCTCCGTTCGGTGTATCTACAATCGCCCCTGCCTTCGGAATCGTTTTAAGCAAGTCTGTATAAGCCTCCTGCTCATACTTTAAGCAGCACATAAGTCTGCCGCAGGTACCCGAAATTTTAACGGGGCTGAGCGACAAGCCCTGCTCTTTTGCCATTTTGATCGAAACGGGCTGAAACTCTCCGAGGTAAGACGAGCAGCAAAGAGGACGGCCGCAAACGCCGATTCCGCCAAGCATTTTCGCCTCATCACGCACACCGATTTGTCTAAGCTCAATTCTTGTTCGGAACACGGATGCCAAATCCTTGACGAGTGCACGGAAATCAACTCTTCCGTCAGACGTAAAGTAGAATAAAATCTTGTTGTTGTCAAAGGTATATTCTACCTCAACAAGCTTCATATCCAAGCCGTGTTCTTCAATCTTTTTAAGACAAATGGCAAAAGCCTTTTTCTCCTTCTTTTTGTTGTCCTCAATATGCTTTAAATCGTCCTCGGTGGCGATTCTCATAATTTTTTTCAGCGGATGAACTATATCCTCATCGCTCACAGTTTTATTTGCAGTGGCAACCATACCGCACTCTACACCGCGTGCAGTTTCCACAATAACTCTGTCACCGACATTCATTTGATTTCCCTCGGGGTCGAAATAATAAACCTTACCGACCTCTTTAAATCTAACTCCTATAACCTCTGCCATAGAGTCCTCCTAATATTTAAAATATACATTTGTTCATTTTAGTGACATACTCCCGCCGTCTACGCTACGCTTAGAGGCGGGGGCTTCTCGTTCAAGTACAGTAACCTGTACAGTATTAGCGAGCTAACCCCGTGTGTCCCACGGTTTTGTTTTTATGTTTTATGCCAATGCTATTCGCATACCCTCATTTCGTATGTTTATAGCAGCGTTTACATCTCTATTGTGATGTGTCTGACAGCAAGGACAATTCCACTCTCTAACCGACAAGTCTTTAGTATC
>JBGVDU010000388.1:0-1287 GCA_045119555.1 Acutalibacteraceae bacterium
GCACAGCAGGTGCAGGATGTTCTTGAGGAAACACCTCCCGAGCTTGTCGGCGACATTTACAAGGACGGTATCATTCTCACCGGAGGAAGCTCGCAGATTTACGGACTCGACAAGGTCATAAAAGAACATGTTAAGCTTGACGTTCATGTTGCGGAGAATCCCTCGGACTGCGTTATCAACGGCTGTGGTTATGCCTTGAGATATATCGGACAAGAGGAAATAGACGAAAACGGTGCAGTCAACCCCTTGAGTATGCCGTACTGATATTTTAAAATTTTTATAAAAACATTTACAAATACAGCAAAGCTGTGATATACTAAGTAAAACAATCGAAAGAAGTGAAAAGATGATTAACTTTTCTTGCAAATAAAGAATTAAATTGAATTTTGCGGCAATTTCAAATCCAAGGGATTGTTGCGTCTTTTGCAGGAAAGTTATTCGCTGTTCACTCTGAAATCTGAAATATGTATGCCTTTACCGCTGTTTTAATGCTTTGCAATAGCACCATTTATCGGATTTTTAATCGGTGCTGGTAAAAAAGCGGTATGTTAATACTGTTTACGAGCCGTAGGAAGTGACTTTCCTACGGCTGTATTTTTTTGTATAAACGCAAAGGAGGTTATTACCATGTCTATGATTAAAGCAGAAAATTTGACTTTCGCCTACCCGTCAAGCTACGATAACATTTTTGAGAAGGTAAATTTTCAAATAGATACAGATTGGAAGCTTGGCTTTGTCGGAAGAAACGGCAGAGGCAAAACTACATTTTTAAAGCTTTTACTTGGCGAGTACGAATATAGTGGAAAAATTGTTTCGTCGGTAAAATTCGACTATTTCCCCTATCCCGTTAAAGATACAAGCAGACTTACAACGGATATTCTTCAAGAAATTTGCCCTCTTGCCGATGAGTGGGAGTTTATGCGTGAGCTGTCCTATCTTGACGTTGATGTCGATGTATTGTGGCGTCCGTTTGAAGTTCTCTCCAACGGCGAGCAAACTAAGGTATTGCTTGCCGCTCTGTTTCTGAACGAGGGCCATTTTCTGTTGATTGATGAGCCTACGAATCATCTCGACACAGAAGCCAGAAAAATGGTATCGGCTTATTTAAAAAAGAAAAAAGGCTTCATTCTCGTATCGCACGACAGAGCATTTTTAGACAGCTGTGTTGACCATATTCTCTCATTGAACAAAGCAAACATCGAGGTTCAGAACGGAAACTTTTCGTCTTGGCTTGCTAACTTTGAGCTAAGGCAGGAATATGAGCTTGCACAGAATGAGCGATTAAAA
>JBGVDU010000389.1:0-2168 GCA_045119555.1 Acutalibacteraceae bacterium
GTTGAGGACTTCGCACAAATCCCCGATGTTACGGAGGGACTGGAAAACAGGATTTTTAAGGCGGTAAAAGAGTGTAATTGTGTTGATGATATTATTGCAAAAATCAAGTGCAAGCGTTATACTTATGCAAGATTAAGCCGTATTTTAACGTGTGCGTACCTCGGAGTGACAAAAGAATTGTTGGCAGAAAAACCGCAATATATTCGTGTGCTTGCATTTAACGACAGAGGTGCGGAGGTGCTTAGGAAAATGAAAAAATCATCGACACTGCCTGTTGTAATGTCACCTGCAAGGGATTAAAACAAGCTTAGCGATATTGGCAAGGCTTTGCTTGCAAAAGACATTTTGGCGAGCGACTTGTACGGCTTAATGACACCAAGCGTTAAATCTTGCTCGAGCGATTATTACACGGGTGCGGTGAAGCTGTAATAATGTGCCGAATCGCTATTGAGAAGCACAATACGGTTAAGGGCTTTGCCCTTAAAATCCCACCAAAGGCACTGCCTTTGGAAACCGCCAACTTTTTGAAAAAAGTTGGACAAAAACTTTAAAAATCCTCTTTCCGTCTTTAATAAGCGATAATTTTTAATTTACTCAAAAGGAGAAAAAATAAATGGAACTTCACGAGAATGAAATAAAACCACAGAGAGCGTTTTTGATAAGCGTAGATACGGGCGAGTTTGATGCCGAAAGTTCAATGGCGGAGCTTTATGACCTCGCAGAAAGTGCAGGTGCTGAGGTTGTAGGCTCGGTTATTCAAAAGCTTGAAAAGCCTGTTTCCGCAACTTTTTTAGGAACGGGCAGACTTGCCGAGGTTTGCGAGCTTTGTCAAAATCAAGAGATAGATTTAATTATAGCCGACAGTGAGCTTACTCCGAACCAGATAAAAAACATCGAGGACGAAACAGATGTAAGAGTAATCGACAGAACTATGCTTATTCTCGATATATTTGCACTCAGAGCAAATTCAAAAGAGGGTAAGCTGCAGGTTGAAATTGCCCAGCTTAGATATATGCTTCCCAGACTTACGGGTAAGGGTGTTCAAATGTCACGTCTTGGCGGCGGTATCGGTACAAGAGGCCCCGGTGAAAGTAAGCTTGAAACGGATAAGCGACATATCAGACGTAAAATTGAAGCGTTAAAGGAACAGCTTGGCGAGATTGAGCGTCACAGAGAACAGCTTAGAAAACGCAGAAAAAAAGACGGTATTATTACAATTGCGATTGTAGGCTATACCAACGCAGGAAAATCGACGCTTATGAATTATCTTACTGATGCGGGAGTTTTGGAGAAAGACCAGCTTTTCGCAACTCTCGACCCGACCTCAAGAGCATTGAAGCTTCCAAACGGCGTTACTGTAATGCTTATTGATACGGTAGGACTTGTCCGCAGACTTCCTCACCACCTTGTAAAAGCTTTTAGGTCAACTCTCGAAGAGGCGGCAACCGCCGATATTATTTTAAATGTCTGCGATGCCTCAAGTGAAGAAGCACTTTTGCATCTTGAAGTAACCAACGACCTTTTGCAAAGCCTTGGCTGTGCAGATACTCCGATTGTAACTGTGTTTAATAAGAGCGACCTTGTGGATAATAAAAGCTTTGCGGTTGATACATCGAATTCCGTGCATATCAGTGCGAAAAAGGGTGAGGGCATAGAAAGTCTTTTGAAAGCAATAGAGGATAATCTGCCTGTAAGAGTTAAAAGAGTGGAGCTTCTTTTGCCGTTTTCAAAAGGCAGTCTTTCCGCAGAAATCCGTCAGAGCGGAACTCTTATATCGGAGGAGTACACGGCTGAGGGGATAAGTGTTATAGGACTTGTAGACGAGAGCCTTTACGCCAAGGTTAAGGAATATATTGTGAACGAATAAATGAATGCTTTAAATCCCCATATAAAGTCATATCATACGGCTTTGTGTGGGGTGATTTGCATAGGTGAATTTTAAAAATTATTAACAAAATATCGAAATAAAAAACAGCATACGGCGATATGACTTTCATTCTATTTACAAAACCGCTCAATATATGGTAAAATATTAAGATGTAATATTATGCGGTTAATTTAAACCGAGAAGGAGCATAGCCATGGACGTTCGTGTCGGAGATATACTGGAAATGAAAAAGCCTCATCCATGCGGAAATAAGACTTTTACCGTGCAGAGGGTAGGTATG
>JBGVDU010000390.1:0-3123 GCA_045119555.1 Acutalibacteraceae bacterium
AATGGGAGATTCCTCGGGAGCGTACACCGCTTTGATGGCAGGACTTACATACGGAGTAGAGTTTTTGGAGGACGAGTTTTCAAAAGGTAAGGATTACAGTGTTTGCGGAATAATTGATTATTACGGCCCCACCGATATAACAACGATGAACGACGAACCCTCCACACAGGACCACCGCACACCCGACAGTCCCGAGGGTTGTCTTATCGGCGGTGTTCCCGTAACAAAGGATTCTGAGTTGGTGCAAAAGACCGTAATTAAAAATTATATTGAAAAGAACAGAAGTACACCTCCCGTTATAATGTTCCACGGAAGCAATGACGAGCTTGTTCCGTTTGGGCAAAGCTGTCAGTTATATAACGCATTAAAGAAATTCGATAAGGAAGCTATGCTGTATCAAATAGAAAATGCCCACCACGGTGATAGGCAGTTTTGGTCAAGTACAGTATTGAACATTGTTGATATGTTTATTAGGGAAAAATCAGTTTAAATTTAGATGATGAGCAAATCGGATTAATTTAATCTAAGTATCTGAAAAGGGTTGCAAGGTTATATGTACACAATATTTGTCGCAGGGGACATAGATGGTTTTCCCTGCGATAAATTTATTTTCAAAAAAATAAAAAAATTTAAAAAAAGTATTGACAAAAGTAAAAAGTTTCGCTATAATATTACTTGTTCACTTGAGGTGAGCAAAACAAATGGAAATGGCGATATAGCTCAGTTGGCTAGAGCATTCGGTTCATACCCGGAGTGTCGGCGGTTCGAGTCCACCTATCGCTACCATTTGGCCCGGTGGTCAAGCGGTCAAGACACCGCCCTTTCACGGCGGTAACACGAGTTCGATTCTCGTCCGGGTCACCATTATTTAAAAAGCAGTTTGGTTTTTCCGAACTGCTTTTTTGTTATGTACATCTGATAAAATCATTGAATTATGCCAATTTCACTGAGTGTGATAAAGCTTCTTGTAAAGGCTTATGTGAAGCTTTATCGGGCAGTTAGAGAAGAATATGAATAATAAAAGCAACAGTTTCCGTAAAAGATTGCTCAATTACGGAAACTGTTGCTTTTCTATATTTTATACATAAATGAAGAAATTGGGTATGGCTAAATTACGGGGTATAAACTCTTACTCTCAATTTAATTCCTATTTCATCGGCAAGCTTTTGGCTTGCTTCGATATCTTCCTTGCCGATTACATCTACAACGGAGAATGCAACATTTTCTGTGTACTTTTTGCACTCTCTTGCGAAATCAAGCATTGCGTCAAAGGACTTTTCACCGAAGGACGGATGAACGATTTCGTAGTATTTTTCGGCAGTAGGTGCGTTAAGGCTGATTGAGATAAAGTCAATGCTTTCGCACAATTCTTTTACGATATTTCTCTTGTGAATAAGACAGCCCAAGCCGTTTGTGTTGATTCTTGTTTTAATGCCCTTTTCTCTGAGGTATTTTGCTGTTTTGATAAGCACGTCAAAAGAACTTGTCGGTTCTCCGTAGCCGCAGAAAACAGCTTCATCGAAGCCTGTAAAATCAAAGGCATCTATTGCCGCCTTAACCTCTTCAAACGGGGGATTGTGTGAAAGCCAAAGACTCTCGGACTCCCCAACGGAATCGGAGGTTCTGCGGATGCAAAACTCACAGTTGCAGGGGCAGGCGTTTGTAATGTTAAGATACACATTTGAATTGTAGGTGTACAAAATTTCGTCTTTCTTCTCACTCATAAAATAATCCTCCGTTACAAAGCAAAATGCAAATTATGCTTTGCCTGTTTTTCTTAAATTTGTTGACATAAGCTGTGGGTAAATTTTTGATTTAAATTTAACTGCATCAAGTGCACCGCCGACAGCCAAATAAACCAATGCACCTGCCAGTGGCTGAATCCAACCGCCGATAAATGCGGAAATCAGCGAAACCTCAAAGCCGTACATAAGACCCTCGGCAAGAAAATAACCGATAACAGTAACACAGCTTGTGGGGATAAGCATTGCAATATTCGCAGGGTGCAAAATTCTGTCGTCTTTATTATACTTCTTTAAAAAATATCTGCAAGCTATAAAAGGCAAGGTATTGCACGCTTTTATTATGGCAGTAGGAATTGCCCAGTTTGGTGCACCCGCTAAAATATCTGCCATGAAACCGCCTATTGAGGCGGCGGCAACAGACCACTGCGGCGGAAGAATACACGATGCAAGGTAAATCATGGAATCGCCTGCGTGCGTGTAGCCGTTGTGTGCGGCAGGTATTCTTATAAATGAAGTTACTACTGCAATCAGTGCCGCACATACAGCGGTCATTGCAAGTAATCTAATTTTCTCACTTGTTTTATTATTCATATCAACATCTCCAATCATACCGAAAAATTTATGTTAAGAGAAGTAATCAAACAAGCAGCATGCTCAAATTCTTTTCAAACTCAACTCCGTGGTTGGGGTCGATATTTTGTTGAGTTATTGTGTCGGAAATCGCTTTTTCCAAGAAAAGACTTGCTTTTGAAACCGAAGCCTTAACGGATAAGCCGTTAAGAATTCCGCCTGTAAAGGCAGAGGCGAACAAATCTCCCGTTCCCGAAAAACTGCCGTTAAACAGCTCGGATTTAACGAAATCGGCTCCGCTTTGTTCAAATATGCAGTTATGTATTTTGCCGTTTCCGACAACGCCTGTAACAATAACGGTTTGGTTGTTTCTCTTAACCAGCTGCATAGCCATAGCTTCGATTTTCGCAAAAAGAGAATCGTCCTCAAGGCTTGCAACCTCGTTGTAATTATTGTCGGTAAGAATACACAACTCAGTCATATTCGGAGTGATGTAATCAGCTTTTGCCGCCAAATTACGCATATCTCTGCACATTGCCGTGCTGTATGCGTTGTAAATGACGCCGTGGTCAGCCATTACAGGGTCAACCACAACAGCCGTGTTCGATTTGCGGAAGGTGTCTATAAATTTTCCGATAATATCAATTTGCTTTTCATTAGTTATGTAACCGCTGTAAATTCCGTCGAATTCGGCATTGTTAAGATGCCAATAGTCGATGTAGCTGTCCATATTTTCAGTAAAATCGACACTTTGATAATTCTTGAAGCCCGACTGATTCGTTAAAATCGCTGTCGGCATGGGGCAGGG
>JBGVDU010000391.1:0-2863 GCA_045119555.1 Acutalibacteraceae bacterium
GTTTAACCTTGTTATGATATAATATTGTGGTTTATTATATTTAATTCTGTTCTAAGATAAACTTAATATTTAACTTATGATATTTTATGCTCACAAAAAGTAAATATAAGTATTTATCAATGCTGTTATTAGAACAGAATATTCTCAATTACTCTATAAAGTTTTATTTTGAAAGGGTGATGGTAAGTGAAAAAGGTATCAAAAATCAATTCCAAGAAGATATTCGGCTGCATTGGTGCAAGCGTTTTATCACTTGTATTGGTTTGTACGCTCGTTGTGAGTTTGGTAACCGAAAGTACCTTGGAAGCATTTGCTGCCGAGAAAAACTCAGATGATAGTACTGCTGCAACGTATACAGCTTCGCTGGGTGATAATGCTTCTACTGAGTATGCAGGACGATTATGGACAGATAAGTCGGTATATTCCGAAGAAAAGGTTGTTTTCGGTGATAATGACTATGTGTATGAAGCTGTAAATGATTCGGATTTTCTTGTTGCTTATTCGGCATTGGGCACTTCGCAGTCGGTTCAAGGACTAACCGTGGCACCGGTTGATGTAGTGTTCGTAATTGATATGTCGGGTTCTATGGAATATGCTATGAGCCAAACCGATTCTACTTCTCGTATTTCGGGTACCGTAAAAGCCGTGAACAAATCAATCGAATCTATTATGGCGTTAAACCAATACACACGAATTGCCGTAGTAGGTTACAGCAGTAATGCCACTGTCTGGTTGCCGCTTGATCATTATACAAAGGCAAAAGGTTCGGATTCATTTATTTCTTTAAAAAACTCCTCTGTATCGGTTAATGCGGTAAGCAGTAGCAATACCAAATATTCTAAATCATATTCAGTAACAGGTGGTACCAATACCCAAATAGGTATGTACACAGGAATGAATATTCTGGCAACAGCAGATTCAACTACCGTAAATATAAACGGACAGAGCGTTCAGCGTGTTCCGTCCGTTATTCTTCTTTCCGACGGATCGGCTACATACTCATCCGGTTCTACATCGTGGTGGGCTCCTGCCGATAACAGCAATAACGGTTCCGGCTCTAATGCTTATGCAGGAAACGGTATGAAGCTTATGATGACAGCATCGTATATGAAAGATGAAATTGACAGACATTACGGTGTTACAGGCACAAGCTTCGCAACAACTGTATATACAGTTGGCATGGGTATTACAGGACTTAGCAATAATAGCCTTTACCTTGCTAATATTTCTTTAAATCCTGCTCAGCATTGGAATGATGATAACTCTATTGCAAAAGACATAAGAACCGATTGGACTACTTATTCCAATAATAATTTTACAGGCGAGCCAAGTATAGAGGTTAATTATAATAAAAAGTATAAGCTTACGCATCCACCTAAAAATGATATTGATTCTATCAACAAATATGTCGATAAATATTACGATGCGAACAGTGCAACAAGTGTTGCCAATGTTTTCTCCGATATTGTCAACAGTATCAAAATCAGTCACCCACAAGTGCCTACAAAGGTAAGCGGTGATGATCCGTTCACAGACGGATATGTTACTTATACAGATCCGATAGGTAAATATATGGAAGTAAAGGATATCAATACGATTCTTTATGGAGGAAGTGTATTTACAAATCATTCCAAGGTAACAAGTGATGACGGAAAAACAACAACTTATGTCTTTGACGGTACAATTAATAATGAAATTTACGGTGAGCATGAGTTAAAGTATATTACTATTACAGTAACAACAGATGATGACGGAAATCAAACTCTCACCGTTAAGATTCCGGCAGCCTCAATTCCTTTGAGAATCAATACTGTAACGCTTAATTCGGACGGAACTGTTAAAACACACACCAATAACGGTGTTGTTCCGATGCGTGTCCTTTATACCGTAGGCTTGCGTGACGGCGTGGTTGAAAACGGAGTTGTTTCGGAAGAAGTCAGTGATGATTACATTGCGGCTAATCTGAATGAAGACGGAACTGTTAATTTTTACAGTAACCTTTACTCAGGCAATAAGGTTGACGGCTTGACAGTCGGAGATGCAACGGTTAAGTTTGTTCCGTCTGAATCAAATCCTTTCTATTATATGAGCCAAAATACTGTATTGTATTTGGATGAGGAATGTACGATTCCCGCAAAGGCAGATGTTCCGATTGACGATAACACAAAATATTATTATAAAGAAAAATATTATCACGGTTCCGCAATCGAAGAATTGCTTGTTGAGCGTACTGGAAATCAAATCAGCTTAGTTAATTTGATTGAAACAGACGAAGGTTATTGGGCAAGAAAAGCAGGTACACCGCGTATAAACCGTATTCACGATTTGGTCGTTAGTAAGTCTGATAACAGTACACAAACAGCGGAAATGTATTATTATCCAAGCTACGATGCGGAGAATGAGGCTTTTACGGTTTATCTCGGAAACAACGGCGTAACGAAGATAGCCGCAGTAGGTACGCTTGAGGTTTCAAAAACAGTTACTGCCGACGATGGCATTACCGCACCCTCAAATGCAGAATTTACTTTTACAATTAATTTAATGGATAAAGATGATGAACCCCTTAACGGCTCATTTGCATATACAGTTAAGGGTACAAACGGAAACGCTGTGAGTGATGCAAGCGGTAATCCGATTTCTGGCACGATTTCCAATGGTGGAACCATTACTCTTAAAGATGGACAAACTGCTGTTATTTCTCAGCTTCCGCCCGATTCAAAATATACGGTTACAGAAGGTGATGTTGCAGGCTTCACAACAACTATTGATGGTAAAAACACTAAATCGGCAAGCGGTACTGTAACGGCGGGTAAAATCTCAACAGCTGATTTTGTAAATAATTATTCTGTTACTCCTGTTACGG
>JBGVDU010000392.1:0-1564 GCA_045119555.1 Acutalibacteraceae bacterium
CACAGGGGCGAAATTTCCGAAATAAAAACGCTCGATTCTTATCCGTCAAAATATATGGATTGGGAAATGCCGAGCGAAGAGGAAAAGCTAAGACAAGCAAAAAAGCTTCACCGTTATCTCATCAAAGCAATAGAGGACACATACAACACTGCTAAAAGCCTGACAAAAACCGAACCGAACAGGGAAATTGTCATCAGCATAGCCAGTTACACCGTTGACGGTGCTTTGAATGCCGACAGAAGCGGATATGCCAAGCTTTGTTCGCTTGGAGCAAATTATGCGGAATGCCTGTGGTGGGAGCTTTCGGGAATACTGCGAAAGGATGTTATTGTTAAGCTCATTCACGACGGCACAGCAATCGCTCTTAATTTCAGCGACAGAAAGAACACGGTCTGCCTGTCACTCGGCTCATATTTCGGAATAGGTTTTCCGGAAACAAAGCTTATTTGGCCGTTTTAATTTTTTTATAAATTAAGAGCAATGTGATTTATTGCGACAAATTTAAATACAGAACTGTGGTAAAATCTTCAATGCACAGTGACGAATTTCGAAAATACTAAAGTGAGGTGTCAAACTTGACAGTCATTGATTTGAGGGACGAGCTTTACACACGTCGAATTGAAATCATAGAAATTACCGATGATTTTATATATTACGCAGAGGAGCTTAAAGTAAACGATGCAGACACTGTTTATGTATATAGCTATAATTTTGCCACCGAAAGTGAGCAGGTTATGTCTTACTTCACGTTTGACGATGCCACCTATCTGCAGCATTTCTATGCCTGCAAGGACAGCATTATCGTGCTTTTCGAAAACGACGGCAATAAGGCTTGGATTGTTAAAATAGACAAAAAAACAGGCGATGAGGTTTTACGAAAAAGTGTTCCGCTCATAGGCAGATTTTCTGATTGTGTACCGATTGATGACAACAATATTATCATCTACACTAAAGCAGACGAGGATAAAAAAGAGCTTTTCAACAGATGCCTTGAAACCACCAACAGCGATACAATGGCGAATTTATATGCTCTTGACGAAAATCACCGCTACTTTATCAGAGATTTTTACACGGCATTGCTTATTAAGAATAATATGCACAAGTTCATCAACTCAAAGGGCAATGAATATATGCTGCTGTGCGACCCTTATACCGACGAAAAATCCAAGGAGGAGCTTGCTAAGGAGCAGGACAGAATTACGAAGGACATCAGAGATAATATCTGGAAAATTTCCAAGAAAAGCTTCTTAAACGGTGTAAGAAAGGGTGACGAAAAGCTAAAGCTCAAAAGAATAGCCAGTGCAGGCACAGACGGCATGGTTAGGTTTGAGTGCATAAGCGGAGATTATATAGTTTTCAGAGCAAAAACCTTTTCCTCGGGGCACGAAAAATTCTGTGCCATGTCAACTCTCAGCGGAGATGTTGTGCCCGTTGCCGATGTTAAAAAGAGAAATGATGAGGCTTACTATTTTACCGATAACAACAGCGGAAAGATTTATTATATGACGCGTGATGATGACAGCATTACCTTAAACGGTGAGATTAACAGTCATGCGAAGATTAC
>JBGVDU010000393.1:0-1672 GCA_045119555.1 Acutalibacteraceae bacterium
CATTAATCTGAACATTTCCAAGCTTTCCGTTGAAAGCGGAGAGCTTGCGGTTGAGGGCAGAATTTCCTCCCTTATTTACACAGACAATCAGCCTAACGAAAATATTTTTAAAAGACTTTTCAAATAAGACCGATTAACCGATTATTTAGGAAAACAAATATTTTCTGTTCGGCGGTGATTTTGTGCATTTGTCTGTTTATGAGCAGAGCGAGATTTTTTATTTTGCATTTGTATTCGGAATTTTTCTCGGTGTATATTACGACTTTTACAGACTGCTGAGATATCTCGGCTTTACATCAAGGCTTGCGGTGCTGATTCAGGATTTGTCGTTTATGACCACCTCGGCAGTTTTGTGCTTCCTTTTTGCACAGGTTACCGTGAACGGCCATTTGCGTGGCTTTGTTATAATAGGGCACTTAATAGGCCTATTCGCTTACAGATATTCTCTCGGAATGCTCAGCGGCTTCGTATTTTCCATAATTCGCTTTGTATTGAATTTATTCAAAAAGGCAGTCGGTTCGCTTTTGAAACATTTTTCAAGAGCCACACAGGTTTGCTTGGCGAAAATGTCACAGATTTATAGTAAATTTCTTTCGTTTTTAACGAGCAAATCAAAAAAGATAAAAAAATCTGAGATAAATTGAAAATACTTCTTGCATTGCCTCTGCTGCTTAGTGTATAATAAATATTATGTAGACGATGTATATTAGTTTTGCGTTTTCAAAATCAAAAAGGATGATCAAATGAAAAAGAATAAACGCTCAATAAAACAGCGTAACATTAATATTATAATCAGTCTTTCTCTTATATTGTTTGCGTTCTATGCCGTTGTTACATTGGTGAATCAGCAGATTGAAATTACCGAAAAGCGTGAACAGCTTGAGGCGCTGCAGGACGAAATCGTTATTCAAGAGGTGAAGAACGACGAAATGAAAAACGTCTATGAGCTCGACGATGACGAGAACGATGCCTATATTGAACGTGTTGCCCGTGAGGAGTTCGACTACTCCAAGCAGGGAGAAAGAGTGTTTATAAACATTGCGGGTGAATGATGTACCGTACAAGTGCATTTTACATATATAATATTAAATGTGTGTATCAAAATTTGAGAGGGAGCATTGTATCTTATGCAAATTGAAGTAGGAAGTATTTTAGAGGGTAAGGTTACCGGAATAACTAAGTTTGGTGCTTTTGTGGATTTAACCGAGGGTAAGTCGGGTATGGTTCACATTTCGGAGATATCCAATACTTATGTGGAAAATGTTTCAGATTTTCTTTCAGAGGGTCAAACGGTAAAGGTTAAGGTTTTGGCTGTGAATGAAAACGGTAAAATCAGCCTTTCCATCAAGAAGGCTGTTGATAACGGTGACAGCGAAAACGGCGGCAGAAAGCCAAATGCAGGTAAAGGCGGCTTCCAAAAGCGTGGCGGCAGAAACGATAACAGAGGTGACAGGGGCGAAAGAGGCGACAGACGCAGCTCACGTCCGTCCATGAAGAGCTCAAACTCTCCGGGAGATTTTGTTTGGCAGAAGAGCAGCAACCCAACTTCTTTTGAAGATATGATGTCAAAATTCAAGCAACAGAGTGATGAAAAAATGTCATCGCTCAAAAAGGGCAGTGAAAATCCAATCAGACGTCCCAGAAGAAAAGGTTGATTCCTCGGTCTTAAATC
>JBGVDU010000394.1:0-2816 GCA_045119555.1 Acutalibacteraceae bacterium
ACATAATGCTGTTTTCACCTGAATCGGCATACCGATAAGAATACAATCGTCATAAAACAGCCGTTTCAATCATAAAGATAGCAGTAACAATAAATATTGCAAGTTATATATTTGTTATTTCCGAAATACAATTATGACAAACACATTTTCCTTTGAAATCAATCAAATCTTCATCGTTTCCGCACAAAACACAAGACGGTATATATCGCTGAAGAATAATACTGTCATTATCCGTGAAGATTTCCAATGTGTCCTCAGACTTTAAATCAAACTGCTTTCTCAGTCTGACAGGAATTACAATTCTTCCCAGCTTGTCGATCTTACATAAATCTCCCGCTCTTTTCATCATCTTTTCACTCTCCAAATTTTTCAAAATCTACACAATTATTCCAAAACGGACATCCTATTCGTTTTGCCATTTTATCGAAGGTTTTACATATATCAATGTGTATTCAAAGTATATGGGCAAATTGACAAAAAAGTTATCCTCATATAACATTTTTCATAACTGAGCCAAATAGCAAAATCGAATATCTTTAATATTTTACTAATATTTTAAGACAAAACCTGGTAAAAGTCAACCTTTTTTACAAATAATTGGTAATTTTGGGAGTGCTTATGTTAAATTATATCTGGTGTGGAATCATAATTTTTAGTATTTTTTGTTCTTTTTTCACAGGAAATGTCGAACAAATGAGTAATTCGGTATTAAGCTCGGCAGGTGATGCTATACAGCTTATCATTACAATGAGCGGTGCTGTGTGTCTTTGGAGCGGCATCATGGAGATAGCTGACAGGAGCGGAATCAGCGATGCTGTGGCAAAGCTTTTGTCGCCTATACTTTCCAAGCTTTTTCCCGATGTTGACAAAAACGGTACTGCTTTCAGAGCTATAAGTGCCAATGTTACGGCTAATCTGCTTGGGCTTGGCAATGCGGCAACACCTCTTGGGGTAAAGGCTATGCAGGAGCTTGAAAAGGAAACCTGCAGCTCCAACGACAGAGTCGCAAGCAAAAGCATGATAATGTTTGTTATTCTCAATACGTCCTCTATACAGCTAATGCCTACTATGATTATTTCAATTCTTGAAGCCTGCGGCAGTACAAATCCATCTTCGATTATACCATGCGTATGGATAGCATCCGTTTGCGGATTGATCACAGCAATTTGTTCGGTTAATTTGTTCACGAAAAAAGACGAACACATAATTAAAAGAAAGGTGAAGAAATAGAATGCTTGCTTCTCTTATTGTTCCCGCTGTTATGATGATTATTATTACATACAGTCTTGTAAAAAAAGTTCCCGTGTTCAGTTGCTTCACAGACGGAGCGAAAAACGGATTTAAAACGATGTATTCAATAGCACCCTCGCTAATCGGACTCATAACAGCAATCGGAATGTTCAAGGCAAGCGGTGCTTTGGATATTTTGACCGATTTATTCACTCCCGTGTCTGAATTAATGGGTCTTCCGAGGGAGGTTTCACCGCTGTTCTTTCTGAAGCCAATCAGCGGAAGCGGATCACTTGCTATGCTTAGTCAGATAGTTTCCGACAACGGGGCGGATTCACTCGTTTCAAAAATAGCGGCTGTTATGACGGGTTCGACTGAAACAACCTTTTACTGTATAGCCGTTTATTACGGTGCAACAAAGATAAAGAAAACAGGCTGTACTGTCCCCGCCGCCCTCTTGGGAGATCTTGCCGGAATGCTGATGGCCTCTTTTTCTGTAAAAATCATGGGATAATTACACAAATGAAAGTTTTGCTCAAGCTTTTTCAAAAGCTTGCGGGTCGAGGGCAGAGCCCTCGTGGGTTTTAAGGGCAACGCCCTTAACTGTATATCACTTCCAAAAATTCCATGTAATGGCATTTTTTTATAAACAAAAAAAATAAATCCCCTTGATTGACTTTAACATCAATCAAGGGGATTTTATCAGCTATGTAAAGAAAATACAAAAGCTATTGATTATCACTTTTTATTCTTCTGCTGTTGAAGACGCTTAGCTCTTCTTTGTGTACAACCGCAGCTGCAGGCTGTAACATAGTCATTATTGATTGTTCCGCACTCGGGGCACTTCCACTCATCAAAGTATGGCTCACGGTCGTTTCTCGATACTGCCGTATTGCTTTGAGCGGCATTTGCGGCTGCCTTAGCCTGTTCCTGTGCTATTCTAACGGGTGACGGAGGAACCTCTCTTGCCTTGGGCACCGAATAAGCAGCTTGCTGTGGGGTCTGCTTAGGCACAGGCGGAGGAGTTACCGTTTTTGGCGGGGCAACAGGAGCTTCCGCCGCTTTTGGTGCACTTACGGGTGCCTGCTGTACAGTATTTGCGGACGGTGTTGCAGTCATCTGGGGTGACGCTGTTTTTCCAACGCCCTGCTGTTGAAGTCTTTTTGCTCTTCTCTGCGTACAACCACAGCTGCAGGTTGAAACGTAATCATTGTTAATTACGCCGCAATCGGGGCATTTCCACTCATCAAAATACGGCTCTCTGTCGTACATTGGATTTACATTCTTTACCACTGATGGTGCAGGTGCAGAAGGTGCCTTCGGTTGCTGAGGTGCAGGTGAGGCCTTCTGTTCAACCTCTTGAACAGGTGTTTCTTTTACGGGTTCAGCTTTTGCCTTAGGCTCAGCCGTCTTTGATTCCTTCGGTGCTTCGGCAACACTCTTAGTTTGAGAAGCATCGTTTTCCTGAACAGCTTCCGCCTTCTTTGGCTGCTGATATTTTTCAAGTCTGTCCTCTTTTTCAGGTTGAGCATTAGTTCTGTTGCTTGCCTTGTCAACCATGTTATAGAACATTTTAGTCATTTTTT
>JBGVDU010000395.1:0-1636 GCA_045119555.1 Acutalibacteraceae bacterium
TCGTCAAGCTCGTACTTCGCATTGAGCATATTTCTGCATCCGTCCCATGTGAAAACGTGTGCATGGCGTGCATTTCTTGACGGCATTACGCAGTCGAAAATGTCTACACCTCGTCTTACAGCCTCTACGATATTTGCAGGAGTGCCTACACCCATGAGATACCTCGGCTTGTCTTTCGGCATGAACGGTTCAACCGCTTCAATGATTTCGTACATATCTTCGGTGCTTTCGCCCACAGCAAGTCCGCCTATTGCATAGCCGGGCAAATCAAGCTCGGAGATTTTCTGCATGTGCTCAATTCTCAAATCCTTGTAGGTACTGCCTTGGTTGATTCCGAACAAAAGTTGTTCCTTGTTTATAGTATCTTCAAGAGAATTCAGTCTGTTCATTTCATTTTTGCATCTTACAAGCCAACGGTACGTTCTGTCACAGCTGTTTTTTGTGTACTTGTATTCGGCAGGATTTTCGATACATTCGTCAAAAGCCATGGCGATTGTAGAGCCTAAGTTCGATTGAATCTGCATACTCTCTTCGGGTCCCATAAAAATTTTGTGACCGTCAATGTGAGAAGCAAAGGTTACGCCCTCTTCCTTAATATTTCTTAGCTTTGCAAGTGAAAAAACCTGGAATCCGCCGCTGTCGGTGAGGATAGGCCCGTCCCATCGGGTAAACTTGTGCACACCGCCAAGCTGTCGTACTTTTTTATCGCCGGGGCGTAGATGTAAATGATAGGTATTGCAAAGCTGAACCTGACATTTTATGTCTTTTAAATCAAGTGCGGAAACAGCACCCTTAATCGCACCGCAGGTTGCAACATTCATAAATGCGGGAGTTTGAACAGTGCCGTGAACTGTTTCAAACGTGCCACGTCTTGCGTTTCCTTCTTTTTTTATCAAAGTGAATTTAGACATTTCAGTCCTCCTAAAAAGCTTTAATTATTTCAAACAAATTAAATTTTATCATACAAAACAGATATTTGCAATGAAATTTCGGATAACGTGAAAAATAGATTTTGTTAAATTTTTGTGGCGTATTGAATTAATATAGATTTTAATTTATAATAAATATGTTCGGGGATTTCAAGCTTCGATTTTATATAATAATTACCAAAAGGAGATGTTCTTTAAATGAAAATTGACGGTATTAAAAAATATGTGTTCGGTAAGCCCTTTGATACAAAGGCGATTGCCGATGATATAGAAAAATCAAACGACAGCATTAAATTCATAAGTCTTAATGACGACAACACAAGGATTTCCTACAATATGGGAAAAAACGATAAGGTTTACGGCATGGGAGAGGCAGTTCGCGGTATCAACAAGCGTGGATGGATTTACGAAACCTACTGCTCCGATGATCCGATGCACACGGAAACAAAGCGTTCCCTTTACGGCTCGCATCCGTTTATTATCGTTGACGGTGACGAGTTGTTCGGTATTTTTATAGATTATCCCGACAGAATCACATTTGATATCGGTTACACAAGCATTAATGTCCTTGATATAAAAATCGGTGCACCCGATTACAATCTGTATATTATTGAGGGAGAAACTCCGCTTGATATTACAAAAAAGTTCAGACAGCTTATAGGCATGAGCTATATGCCGCCGAAGTGGGCATTTGGCTTTCAGCAAAG
>JBGVDU010000396.1:0-11852 GCA_045119555.1 Acutalibacteraceae bacterium
GTGGCAAAGCCTTTGCGAACCATTATATGGCGAATTGTGCCCCTTCCGTTTTGCGGATTAAAAACCGGTATTTTCAAAGAAATAATTAATTTTCTGATTGCCGTAACTATTTCATTTGCTTTCTTATCATTTATAAAGCAATCGTCCGTTACAACTATGCCCCCCGTAGATGACTGATATACTCCCGTAACAGTATTGCCGTTTGAAGCTCTTTTTACAGCCGCTTGAACCTTGTTGCGGTAATAATACGGATATGCCATGCCTATAATTTTGCTGACATGGCCAAAGCGTCTGAGCATTTTAACAACGGTTGCCTGCTTAAAGCTTAGTTGTCTTGAATAATCCATATTGCTTAGCTGACAAGCACCGCATTTTTTCGCTACCTTACATACGGGATTTTTAATCTCTGTATCCATTGCTTCCCCCTCCAAAAAATTATTTATACATTTTTATGATTTATTGCTATTTATATATGTTACCACAACAGAAGAAAAAAAGCTATTATTTTAACTTATTCTCGATAATTTATTTGCTTGCATAGGTAACAGCTATTAAAAACAAAAAACTGTACCGAGCCGAACACGATACAGTTTTTCTTGGATTTAATTTATTACTTAATAACCTCGGCACCGCCCATGTATGGTCTGAGTGCTTCGGGGATTCTAACAGAGCCGTCCTCATTAAGATTGTTTTCGAGGAATGCTATAAGCATTCTCGGAGGTGCAACTACTGTATTATTAAGTGTATGTGCAAAATATTTATTCTTGCCTGCACTAACTCTGATCTTCAAACGGCGAGCCTGTGCATCACCGAGGTTAGAGCAAGAGCCAACCTCAAAATACTTTTTCTGACGCGGTGACCATGCCTCAACGTCAATACTCTTAACTTTAAGGTCTGCCAAGTCGCCTGAGCAGCACTCCAATGTACGAACAGGAATATCCAATGAACGGAACAAGTCAACTGTGTTCTGCCAAAGCTTATCGAACCACATTTTACTCTCCTCGGGCTTGCAGACAACAATCATTTCCTGCTTCTCAAACTGATGAATACGGTAAACACCTCTCTCCTCGATACCGTGTGCACCCTTTTCTTTTCTGAAGCAAGGTGAATAGCTTGTAAGAGTTTTTGGCAATTCCTCTTCCTTAATAACCGTATCAATAAACTTACCGATCATAGAATGCTCACTTGTACCGATAAGATAAAGGTCCTCGCCCTCAATCTTGTACATCATAGCGTCCATTTCCGCAAAGCTCATAACGCCTGTTACAACATCGCTTCTGATCATAAACGGAGGCACGCAGTATGTAAAGCCTCTGTTAATCATAAAATCTCTTGCATAGCTGATAACTGCGGAATGAAGTCTTGCAATGTCACCCATGAGGTAATAAAAACCGTTACCTGCAACACGTCTTGCACTGTCTAAGTCGATACCGTTGAGCTTTTCCATAATATCTGTATGATAAGGAATTTCAAAATCGGGAACGAACGGGTCACCGTACTTCTGAATTTCAACATTTTCGCTGTCATCCTTACCAATCGGAACGCTGTCATCAATGATGTTCGGAATGATCATCATATTTTTCTTAACTTTTTCTCCAAGCTCTGCCTCTTTAGCCTCAAGCTGTGCAAGCTCCTCGGATTTCTCCGTAACAAGTCTTTTCATCTCTTCGGCTTCTTCTTTTTTGCCCTGACCCATCAAAGCACCGATCTGCTTTGAATATTTATTTCTGTCGGCTCTCAAAGCGTCTGCCTTCTGCTGGGTTGCTCTTCTCTCGTTATCAAGCTCGATAACCTCATCGACAAGCGGAAGCTTGCTGTCCTGGAATTTCTTTTTGATGTTTTCCTTTACAATCTCCGGGTTTTCTCTCAAAAACTTAATATCAATCATTTTTGTATCTCCTCTTTTATATAATACCGATTTCTAAATAAAAATCGGTATGAAATATCAAAATTTATTACTCTTTAAAATGCTTCAAAAGCTCCTTTAAATCGTCTTCGCCGTAAAATTCCAAAACAAGCGTACCGCTCGTTTTATTCTTTTGATTAACGAGAACCTTTCTTCCGAAGCACTCACTGAGCGACAATTCAACCTCTCGGTAATACGGCGGACGTCTGTCTATTTTTTCTCTGACAACGACCTCTGCATCGCCGTTTTCCTTTTCTTTATTTATTTGCTGAACACGCTTTTCGGTTTCTCTTACAGATAAACTGTTTTCAACGACCTCTTGTGCAATATTCTCCATTAGTTCATCATCTTCCAAGCCGAGCAAGGCTCTTGCGTGACCCGAGCTGATATCCCCGTTTGTAAGCATTGTCTTAACGCTTTCGGGAAGCTTCATTAATCGGAGAGTATTTGCAACGGACGAACGTGACTTATTAACCGTATTCGCAACCTGCTCTTGCGTCATGTCGTACTCTCTCATAAGAGTTTCATAACCCATTGCAAGCTCTAAATCGGATAAATCCTCTCTCTGCAGGTTTTCAATCAACGCAAGCTCCATTGTCTGTGCGTCTGTCAATTCTCTGATAACAACGGGAACTTCCGTCAAGCCTGCCATTCTTGCGGCTCTGAAACGTCTTTCTCCTGCAACAATCTCATATCCGCCGCCGAAAATCGGACGTACAACAAGCGGCTGTAAAACGCCGTGCTGTGCTATTGATTCCGAAAGCTCATTCAAAGCCTCGGGTTCAAACTCTTGACGCGGCTGTTTTCTGTTGGGTTCTATTTCGGATATTCTTAACGTAACGGTGCTGTTTTGGTCCTCGCTCTCGTTCTGCATAAAGATTTCGCTGAGACCTCTGCCCAATCCGCTTTTTTTAGCTGCCAAGCCTCTACACTCCTTTATTTTTTATCTATTTCCTTTGCAAGATCCATGTATGCAACACTGCCCTTACCGCTTCTGTCGTAATACATAATCGGAGTACCGAAGCTCGGTGCTTCGCTTAGCCTTACGGCTCTCGGAATTACTGTATTGAACACCTTTCTCGGGAAAAATCTCTTAACCTCTTCCACAACCTGCTGAGTGAGATTAAGTCTGCCGTCATACATTGTAAGGAGTACGCCCTCAATATCCAAATGCTCGTTGAAGGAACGCTTAACTCGTCTTACCGTATTCATCAGCTGAGAAAGTCCCTCCAATGCGTAAAACTCACACTGTATCGGAACAAGAATTGTATCACACAGGCAAAGAGCATTAACGGTGATAAGTCCCAGCGACGGCGGACAATCTATTATAATGTAATCATATTTTTCTCTTAGCGGAATCACAGTATTTTTTAGAATCGACTCTCTGTGCTGTCTGTCGGCTATTTCAAGCTCTGCCGCCGCTAAATCAAGGCTTGACGGCAGAATATCAAGATTATCAAACTGCGTTTTCACAACAGTATCCGCACCGCTTACACCCTCTACGAATATATCATAAGTGCTGTGTTTGACGGCTCTTTTATCCACACCCACACCGCTTGTAGCGTTGCCCTGCGGGTCTATATCAATTAAAAGCACCTTTCTGCCCATTTTACCCAGTCCTGCGGCAAGATTAACAGACGTTGTCGTTTTACCCACTCCGCCCTTCTGATTGGCTATTGCAATAATTTTACTCATTGTTAATATCCTTTCTTATTGCTGGTTTATATCTATAAAAACAACTTAAATTCCATTGATTATTAATCATAATAAGTCATCGCTATTTATTATATCATTTAATAGTCAAAATTTAAAGACCTTTAGTTCAAATAGACGTAAATTTATTAGATTTTTTATTTTAGATGTTTCACGTGAAACAATCATAACGGTAATTTATTAATCTTATTCAAAACAATCATTGCGATTATAAAAAAGCAATAGGCAGTTTATTTTATTTAATTTATAAATATAATAACTTCACCTTTGTGAAGTTTATTTTTGGTTATTATATCACATTTGTGATGTTACCATTTTGATATTTTTGTTTTTTATATATAACAATTTGTAACTATTATAAATAAATTGAAATAAAATAAATACATAAGCAAAAGAACCAAGCGGCATATTACAGCCACTCGGTTCCTTTGCTTTTCGGGATACAGCCGAATTAAAGGGGGTATGAAGAAATGTGTATATGGATATAGTCGTACTCTGATTATAACAATGTCATTAATATTCAAGGATTAGTTTTCTTTTATTTACAAAACTCTTTATTTTAATTAAGTCCTTATAAAATCTTTAATTAATGACATTACGGCATAACAAAAACCTTTCTTTTTTATTTTGTAATGCGTATCTTATATTCAATAAATTCATCTGTTTCGGTCTTTTCCTCAGTAGCATTAATTCCTGAGCTTTGCATTGTCTTAACCGCTTTGTTTATGGTGTTGTAAAATAACCTTATATCTTTAATTATTATCGTTTGGTGCTTTAATTCCTTTTTATCTTTATTCGGTGATAAAAGCCTTTCCACAACGTCCTCAATCTGAGCCACATTTAAGCTGTTTTCTATCACCTTTTTTAAAACCTTTTTCCTTGCTCTTTCATTTTCAATTTTTAATAAGCATAATGCAGAACGCTCGGGCAGTGAGTTTTCAAGAATTAAATCCCGTTCTTCTCTGCTGTAATTCAACAGCTTCAGTTTATCTGAAACCGTAGACTCACGTTTTCCCAGCTGTTGTGCTACTGTTTCTTTTGTGAATGAAAAATCCTTTATAAGCATTCTCATCGCTTCTGCCTGTTCAAAATAGTTTAACTCTGCTCTTTGAACATTTTCAACTATGCTGTACACAGCCGATTGCTTTCCCGAGCAATAAATCACAATACATGGAACACTGCTCAATCCTGCAAGCACGGCAGCTCTGAGCCTTCTTTCTCCGGAAATCAATTCATATTCAAAATTATTGATTCTCCTCACCGTAAGCGGCTGTAAAATTCCGTTGTGCTCAATACTTTTTGCAAGCTGTCTTAGCTCTTCCCTTTTAAAGCTTTTTCTCGGCTGATATCTATTAACTGAAATCTGCATTACGGGAACTTGAACAATTTTGCTTTCACCCTTAACATTGCCGTCACTCACGACCTCACCTCCCGTGCGATTGATTACAATAATATATTAACACACGCACCACAAAAAGTTTGTCAGAATACGGTTTAGCTGAAATTAAATTTAAATAAAAAATCAAGTTTTCCACATCTTTTCGTTTTTATGTGGAAAACTTGATTGAATTAAGCTGATTCACTTAATGAATTTCAACCGAATCTCTATAAACAGTTTTATTTTCTTTATTAGCTTTAATACATAATTTATTTGGTATCATGCTTTTTCCTTTATATTCAAGTTCATAAGAATATCCGTCTGCTATACCCAAAGCTGTCAAACACTCTGCTATAATATCACATTTATATTTTATCTCTTCAACCGCAGTAGGTACAAAAACAGTATTACCCCCCAATGAATGGCTACCGAAAGAATTTAAATGAATCTCTTTCAGTGTACCCTTTTTTATTTCACACTCAAGCTTGTCTTTAGTATCTATATCCGCCAAATATAAGCTTTTAACGCTTTTTGCAAGCTTATATTTTAATTCATTTTGATAAATCCATGGCGAATCGAAATCAATATAACCTCCAACTTCAAGAATAACATCATCACGAATAACAAAAGAAAAACCATGCTCCTCATCAAAATCACATTCACCGTGTATTGCAAACGCTGGCTCATCACCTTGCGGTGTATTTATAACCATACTGCAAGAATGAATTTGTTGCAGTATATCTCTTTTATTTTCAAAATCATTCCACTGCATCAACTCTTCGCATAATTCATCAAGCACAGAATCACTTAAATTATTCAGATGATTTATGCACTTATCCATATATTCAGTAGTGACAGCCTCCGACGCTTCAACCTCAAGTTCTTCATCTAATAAATTCCATTTTGCCGTTTCTCCCTCTTCGACACATTCCTCATTATATATTAAATGGTATTTATAGCTTTCAAATATCAATTTTTCAAGCTTATGATAAATCTCCCACGAAAAATCCACACAATAATAAACACCTTTTTCCTTTCGCACGGCTTCGTAATAATCAAAAATATAACGCTTCCAATTATGCGAATAAACTCTTACACCATTTATATCATTATAGTAATAGCTATCGACAAACGGCAGTATTTCCTCCGACAAGTCATCTCTGAGCAAAACGTAATCCATTTCTAATCCAAAAAATTCAATCGGACTTGCTTTTTCGTTCTTTATCTCATCTAACAGCCTTGGATCATGTTCACTTTTAAACTCATTACTTACAAAATTGCACTTTATCAGCCAAGCCAAAAAATATGCCATTGGGCTTCCTGCGTATTCGTATATCTTATTATTTTCTTTATCGGTTAATTCATTTATGCTTTTGCCATGAAGCCTGCAATACTCTATTGCCGCATCGTCCCAAGCCCATTTTGCTTTGTCACTCTCAAACCGGCGAGGTTTATTCCATTCATTTGGTTTAGATACAGCTTCCTTTTTCCCTCTTGAAACGAATCTACATCCAAATATAACTATACCTAAAATACATAATCCGACAATAAACATCGCAATAATACTGCTGTCTATTCCCGAATAGGCAACACCGAAGCCGAAAATACCGAACCAACTTGCCGTAAGCTTCATTAAAAGCTCAGTCAACAGCACTAAACGACTGCCTTTTTTTATCCTTATACAGCTTGCAACGGATATAAGCAAAAGAATAAAGAAACTCAACAATAAAACTAAATCCATCATATCAGCATGATTCTTGGATAATACCGCACTTGTACCTGCAAGTAAAATTAACACCTCAATCGCAATACTGATGCCATTAAGAGTATATTTAATTATATCCGTTTTTTTACACTTCATATATAAAACCTCCGCTCTGAAATTTGTATTCAGAGTATTTTTCCCTCCGCCATTGTAAGCTTAAATAACTCTTATTTCAATACCAACAACGCCATATTTACTCTGCTTTTCAACGCTGTAATACTTATTCATATGGGACGGTTCGACTGTTTCCCCCTCACGGTAACCGCATTTATTAAGCGGCAGATTTTCATACAACTCATCAAAGCTTTTAAAAATATACAATGCAACAACCCCGACGGTAATTGTGTCTTTATTATTTTCAAGACTTGTAAAGGTGATAGTGTCACCAACCTTTACAAGCTGTCTTTTTTCATCATATAGACGTAATTCAATCGTCTTTTCACCGCTTGCTATCTTATCAAAAGGTGCTTTACACAGCCTCATTTTATGCTCCATTTCTATCCTCCTATATTAAACCTAAAGCTTAAAATAAACATTACATAAAGACTTCACATAAAAACAAATATGTGAAGTCTTTTTATTAATTAAAATATTATAACGGATTTTTATTAATTTTAACGCCTCTGCGTGGGTACTTATCGGGTGTTTTCTTTACCTTGTCAATAACAATAATACTTCTTCCGCTGTTATCGGGTAATGTTAATTCCTCAACCCTGTTTAACCTTCCGCCAAGAACGGAAACTGCGTTGCTTGCCGACTTAACCTCTTCTTCCGAATCGGGGCCCTTCATCGGCACAAACACACCTCCAACCTTAACAAAAGGAATACAATACTCACTCAGTGACGAAAGATTTGCAACAGCACGGCTTGTGGCTACGTCGAATTTTTCACGGAATTTTACGTCCTTCGAGCATTCCTCCGCCCTTGCGTGGACTATTTCTGCCGTTAAATCAAGAGCTTTTAAAACATAGTCATTCAAAAATACAAGCCTTTTATTTAAGCTATCAAGAAGCGTAAGCTTAATATCGGGACGTGCAATTTTCAGCGGAATACCCGGAAATCCCGCACCCGTACCGACATCTATAATCTTTGCCCCCTCTTTGATTTCCACCTTACTTAGAAGCGTCAAACTATCAAAAAAGTGCTTAACAATAAATTCTTCCTTATCGGTAATAGAAGTAAGATTAATTTTCTCGTTCCACTCAATAACAAGGCTCATATAATCGGAAAATCTATGGAAAGCCAAATCATCAAGCTGTATTCCTATTTCATTACAGTAATTTCGCAATCTCTCCATTTAAGCACCTCACTTAGAAAGCCAAATAACAAGCACGCTGATATCCGCAGGACTTACACCCGAAATACGGCTTGCCTGTCCCAAATTGCTTGGGTGAACCTTGTTAAGCTTTTCCTGTGCCTCAAGTCTGAGACCCGTAATAGTAGTATAATCCATATCGGCAGGCAAAAGCTTGCTTTCCATTCTTCTCATCTGTTCAACCTGTGCCAGCTGTTTCTTTATGTAGCCCTCATATTTTACCTCAACCTCGATTTGCTCGAAAATATTGGCATTTAAGTCGGGTCTGTCTGTGTCTATCTCTTTTAATGCCTCATACGAAAGCTGAGGTCTTTTAATCAAGTCCACAAGCTTAACACCTGTGCTTATAGGCGATGTTTCACGTGAAACAAGTATCTCATTAAGCTTATCGCTTGGTGCAATAACCTTTGATTTAATACGCTTTAACTCCTGCTTTTTTAACTCCTGTTTTTCAATAAACCTTGCATATCTTTCATCAGAAATAAGTCCTATTCTCTTTCCTATCGGAGTTAAACGCTCGTCTGCGTTATCTTGTCTTAAAATCAATCGGTATTCACTTCTTGACGTCATCATTCTGTACGGGTCGTTTGCTCCCTTTGTTACGAGATCGTCCACAAGCGTGCCGATATAAGAGCCTGCCCTGTCGAGAATCATAGGCTCTTCGCCCTTAATTTTCAATGCCGCATTGATGCCTGCAACCAATCCCTGAGCCGCCGCCTCCTCATAACCCGAGGAACCGTTAAACTGACCTGCACCGTACAAGCCGGGGTGCTCAATAAATTCAAGCGTATTGTTCATCTGCAACGGGTCTACGCAGTCATACTCAATAGCATAGGCAGGACGCATAATAACGGCATTTTCCAAGCCCTTAATCGAATGATAAAACTTTAACTGAACCTCCTCGGGAAGTGACGAGGACATGCCTTGAAGATACATTTCCTCAGTGTTTTCTCCGCAAGGCTCAATAAATAATTGATGTCTTTCCTTGTCTTGGAATCGCATAATTTTATCTTCAATACTCGGGCAGTAACGAGGACCGATTCCGTGAATCACTCCGCCGTAAAGCGGTGAACGATGAATATTATCAAGAATTATCTGCTTTGTGTTGTCATTAGTCCAGCTGATATGGCAAAGCACCTTATTTTCAAGCTGTTCCGCAGTTTCGTAAGAGAACGGTATAACAGGTTCATCACCTGCCTGCTCCTCCAAGTCGCTGAAATCAATACTTGATTTTAAAACTCTTGCAGGCGTACCTGTCTTAAATCTTCTGAGCGAAAGACCTAAATCCTTGAGCGACTGACCCAAAAATTTAGCAGGAAAAATGCCGTCCGGACCGCTCTCATAAGATACCTCACCTATATAAATTCTGCCGCCGAGATAAGTACCCGTTGCAATAACAACAGCCTTTACCTCATACTCAGCACCCATTCTTGTTGTTACCTTCCAACAGTCACCGCACTCATCAAGAGAAACTATTTCCGCTTGATGAAGCTGTAAATTTTCCTGTAATTCAAGCTTATGCTTCATAGTATCGCTGTACTTGCGTCTGTCAATCTGAGCACGCAAGGAGTGAACAGCAGGGCCTTTACCCCTATTAAGCATACGCATTTGAAGCAGACATTCATCGGCAGTTTTGCCCATTTCTCCGCCCAAAGCGTCAATTTCTCTAACCAAATGACCCTTTGCCGTACCGCCGATTGACGGGTTGCAAGGGCAGTTTCCGACAGCGTCCATATTTATTGTAAAAACGACTGTATTACAGCCAAGTCGAGCTGAGGCAAGAGCCGCCTCAATGCCTGCGTGACCCGCACCGATGACTGCAACATCGAATTTTCCTGCAAAATAACTCAAAAATCTCACTCCAAAAAATTATTTTCCTACACAGAATCTTGAAAATACATTGTGAACAACAACCTCGCTCGCACGTTCGCCCGTAAGCTCAAGCAAGGACTGAATAGCTTCCTCCAATGACACGGTAACTGCATCAAGCGTCATGCCCATTTCCAATGCGGCAACAGCATCCTTCAAAGAATTTATTGCATTTACCGTACATGTTCTCTGTCGCTCGGTTGAAAGTATTACAGAATTTTCATCAAAATCAGCCGTACCTGTAACCTGTTCCACAGCGGCGGTTAATTCGTCCAATCCTTTGCCCTGTGAGGCGGAAATATACACGGCAGTGTCCACCATACCCTCGATGTATTTCGTGTCTATAACGCTGTTTAAATCGGTTTTATTGATAACCGCAACCGAAGGCACATCTTTAAGCAGGTTAAGCATTTCAAAATCATCATCATCAAGCTGACGTGAAGCGTCAAACACAGCAAGCACAAGTCCGCACGACTGCAAACGCTTTTTTGCAAGCTCAACACCGATTTTCTCAATCGGATTATCGGTATCTCTAAGCCCGGCAGTATCTGAAAGCAAAAGAATTACATTGCCCAAAACAACCGTTTCTTGAATAATATCTCTTGTAGTTCCCGGTATATCGGTAACAATACTCTTTTCACAGCCTGCGAGCAAATTCATAAGCGTTGACTTTCCTACGTTCGGCTTGCCTACGATAAGCGTGTCTACGCCCTCCTTTACTACCCTGCCGACATCATAGCCTTTTATAAGCTTTTCCAAAGCGTTGACGGCATTGTTCAACCGTTCAAGAAGGTTTGCCTGTGAAACCTCGGGAATATCTTCTTCGGGATAATCCGCCCATGCGGAAAGATGTGCCGCATCATTAACAAGCTGTGCCTTTACCCCGTCAATCTCTTTTCTGAGCCTGCCGTCTTTAATATTAAGTGCAGACCTTGCGGCGGCTCTGCCCTTTGCGGAAATAATATCCATTACAGCCTCGGATTCCGTTAAATCAATTTTCCCGTTTAAAAACGCACGCTTTGTAAACTCTCCTGCCTCCGCAAGCACAGCACCGTTATCAAGAACGGCTCTCAAAACCTGAGAAGTTACATACATACCGCCGTGACACGAAAGCTCAACAACATTTTCCCCCGTATAGCTATGCGGAGCAAGAAAAACAGTTGCAACAGCCTCGTCAATCTGTTCGCCGTTATTAAAAATTTTTCCGTATGCGGCAGTATAACCTTTCATTTCATTCAAAGGCTTACCGCTTACACTTTTAAAAACTTTATCGGCAACCGCAACAGCGTCATTGCCGGATATTCTTATTACACTAATACCGCCTATACCTAAAGGTGTAGAAATAGCAGTTATTGTATTATTCATAATAAACCTCTATAAAATTAATTTATATAATATTACAAAATTATTTTTGGTTATAATATTTTTGTAATTATTTTGTAATTGTAATTACAATACATTAAACAGTCATACAGAGTTTGGATAAAAATCGTCACCAACAATTCATATCTCGAAAACTAACTATAAAACCCCATTAAAGTTTCGCTCAAGCCTATTCAAAGTTTTGCTCAAGCTTTTTCAAAAGCTTGCAGATTCCAAAGACAGCGTCTTTGGTCGCTCACCGCAGTGAGCGAAACACCTTTATACTCCACTCAGCGGAGAGGGGCACTAAGGAAGTTTTGCATATTCATGCGGTTTGAATGGGGAGAACCTGCTGACAGTGGTTCTTCCCGGAGTATCTGACTGCTACAATCGTCAGATACTCCGAGTTTTGTGATATGTTGTTTACGGCTAATTTGTCGTTCGCCGATTAATGATTTTCAGCTTTGCTGAAAATCTGTTCTCTATAAACTTTACTTCTGCCCCTCATGCTGGGGCGGGGCACCTACTTTTGCTGTTCGGCAAA
>JBGVDU010000397.1:0-1795 GCA_045119555.1 Acutalibacteraceae bacterium
TTTTTATGAACGGAAAGCCCGTGACGCTTGAAGCAATCATTTACGGCTTTGTTATGTCCGTAACAGTCGTTTCCGTTCTTATGTGGTGTGCGGGACTTTCAAAATGCTTTTCCTCCGATAAAATAATTTATCTGTTCGGCAAGCCTTTTCCGAAGCTTGCAATGGTTATTTCTATGGCGCTGCGGTTTATTCCGCTTTTTAAGGAGGAGTATAAGAAAATCAGCGACAGCCAAAAGACCTTGGGTATGTTTTCTTCCTCAGCCGTAGCCGATAGAATTATGAGCGTGATAAAAAACTTTTCCGCACTCGTAACGTGGATTTTGGAAAACTCGATTGATACCGCCAATTCTATGAAAAGCCGTGGCTACGGTCTTAAAAACAGAACAAGCTTTTCTCTTTTTAAATTCACGTCAAGGGATAGCATAGTTCTGTTTTTGAATATCGTGCTGATATCCGTTGCGATGTGCTCTGTGATAGATAAATCTGCGTATTTTTATTTTTATCCGACAGTTTCACAAGTACCGCTAAATGCGAATGCTGTTATTTCGTACATTGCCTATGCGGTGCTTGTAATGATACCGTTTATTATTGAAATAAAGGAGGTGCTCGTTTGGAAATTCTCAATGTCGAAAATTTAAGCTTTTCATATCCCGAGCGTAAGAAAAAAGCGATTGACAATGTATCCTTCAAAATAAACCGAGGGGAGTTTGTCCTATTGTGCGGTGAATCGGGCTGCGGTAAAACGACCTTACTCCGACTTCTGAAAAGAGAAATTGCCCCTCACGGCGATTTAACAGGTAAAATTTATTTGGACGGTATTGATATAGAGCAGATAAGCGACCGTGACTCCGTTTCAAAAATCGGCTTTGTAATGCAGAATCCAGAACAACAGCTTGTAACAGAAAAGGTGTGGCGAGAGCTTGCATTCGGTCTTGAAAGTCTTGGCTTGGAAAGCTCGGTTATCAGACGAAAAACAGCCGAAACAGCTTCATATTTTGGTTTGGAAAAATTGTACCGAAGTGATACATCAAATCTATCGGGCGGAGAAAAACAGCTTTTGAACCTTGCCTCCGTAATGGCTATGAATCCAAGCGTGTTAATCCTCGACGAGCCGACCTCCCAGCTTGACCCGATTACGGCAAGGGAATTTATAAGCACACTCAGCCGTTTAAATAGGGAGTGGGGCGTAACCGTCATAATGTCCGAACACAGAACAGAAGAGCTTTTCGCTGTTGCCGACAGGGTTTTGGCAATGGAGAACGGAAAAATTATCCTTGATTCCTCACCGAAAAAAACGGGCGTTAAGCTTAAAAATCATAAGCTTTCAATCGGTTTTCCGACCTCGGTTCGGCTTTACGGGCTTTTAGGCTTTGAGAATGAAAGCGATTGTCCGTTAAGTGTTCGTGACGGAAGGAATTTTATTTTGGATAAAATTAAAACCGATAAGAAAGCCTTACCGATTAAAGAATACAAGCATTCCGATGAATGTGCGATTGAATTAAAGGACGTTTCTTTCCGCTATTCGCAAAACGGCAGAGATGTGTTAAGCGGTGCTAATCTGAAAATTTACAGCGGAGAGGTTTACTCCTTGCTCGGCGGTAACGGTGCAGGGAAATCAACCTTGCTGAAAACTCTTTCGGGAATGCTCAAGCCTTATTCAGGGAAAATTAATATACTCGGAAGGTCCGTAAAGAAGTACCGTTCAAATTCCCTGTATAAAAATACGTTGGCAATGCTTCCGCAGAATCCGCAGGAGCTTTTTATAAAAAGCAGTGTAGCAGACGATTTCAGAGAA
>JBGVDU010000398.1:0-2059 GCA_045119555.1 Acutalibacteraceae bacterium
GCGGTCAGACAGGTCTTAACCTTGCAATGAAGCTTGCTAAAAAGGGTGTTCTTGACGAATGCCAGGTTGAATTGCTCGGTACAAGCTGTGAAAGTATTGAGCGTGCCGAAGACAGAGAGCTTTTCAAGGAGCTTTGCGAAGAAATCGGCGAGCCTGTTCTCCCCTCTATCATCACACACTCTATTGAAGAAGGCTTAAATGCCGCTCATGAAATCGGCTATCCTGTTGTACTTCGTCCCGCTTTTACACTCGGCGGCACAGGCGGCGGATTCGTAAATAATGACGAAGAACTCAAGGAAATTATGAAAAATGCTCTTAAGCTTTCTCCTGTACATCAGGTACTTGTTGAAAAGAGTGTTAAGGGCTTCAAAGAAATTGAATACGAAGTAATCAGAGATGCCAACGACACAGCTATTACAATTTGTAACATGGAGAACCTCGACCCGGTAGGTATTCATACAGGTGACTCAATCGTTGTAGCTCCCAGCCAAACTCTTACTAACAAAGAGTATCACATGCTTCGTGACAGTGCTCTTAAGATTATTCGTGCACTTAAAATTGAAGGCGGCTGTAACGTTCAGTTTGCTCTTGACCCTGTTTCTTTCGATTATTATCTTATCGAGGTAAACCCAAGAGTTTCCCGTTCATCTGCTCTTGCATCTAAGGCAAGCGGTTATCCGATTGCCAGAGTATCGGCTAAAATCGCTGTGGGTATGACACTTGACGAAATTCAAATCGCAAACACACCTGCAAGCTTTGAGCCTACACTCGACTATATCGTTACAAAGATGCCGAGATTCCCATTTGATAAATTCTCGGATGCTTCAAATGTTCTCGGAACTCAGATGAAGGCAACAGGCGAGGTTATGAGTATCGGCAGAACCTTTGAGGAAAGCTTACTCAAGGCTGTGCGTTCACTTGAAATTGATGTTTACCACATCTACAAGCCTAAGTTTAACGATATGTCGAACGAAGATCTCCTTGACTATATCCGCAAGGGTACCGATGACAGAATCTACGCTATTGCCGAGCTTATTTGGAACGGCGTTGATTTGAGAGAAATATTTGAAATCACAAAGATTGATATGTTCTTCCTTGAGAAGATTAAGAATATCGTTGATTTTGAAAGAGTTGTTGCGGACAATAAGAATGATATTGAAACACTTTACCAAGCTAAGAGAATGGGCTTCTCCGATAAGTACATTGCCAAGCTTTGGAAAACAAACGAGGACGAGGTTTATCATCTCAGAGTGGCAAATAAAATGTTCCCTGTCTACAAGATGATTGATACATGTGCGTCTGAGTTTGATTCATATATCCCATACTTCTACTCAACCTATGAGCAGGAAAATGAGTCTATCGTAAGTGACAGAAAGAAGATTGTTGTTCTCGGTTCAGGTCCTATTCGTATAGGTCAGGGCGTTGAATTTGACTATTCTACCGTTCACGCTGTTTCTACTATTAAAAACAACGGTTTTGAAGCAATCATTATCAACAACAACCCCGAAACTGTTTCAACAGATTACACAACCAGTGATAAGCTTTATTTTGAGCCGCTTACAGTTGAAGATGTAATGAATATTATTGAGCTCGAAAAGCCCGAAGGTGTTGTTGCTTCTCTCGGCGGTCAAACCGCTATTAACCTTGCCGAACCGCTTATGAAGCGTGGCGTTAAGATTATAGGTACTGATGTTGACGCCATTGAAAGAGCAGAAAACCGTGACTCTTTCGAAAAGATTATGGAAGAGCTCAAAATTCCTCAGCCAAAGGGACAGGCTGTTACAAATATTGAAGACGGTGTTAAGGCAGCTGCTGAAATCGGTTACCCTGTACTCGTTCGTCCAAGCTACGTTCTCGGCGGCAGAGCAATGCAGATTGTTGCAAATGAACACATGCTCCGCCACTACCTTAAAACAGCCGTAGAGGTTGACGAGGATAAGCCTGTACTTGTAGACAAATACATTGTAGGAAAAGAGTGCGAAATCGATGCAGTCTGCGACGGTAAGGACGTATTTATTCCGGGTATTATGGAGCATGTTGAAAGAACAGGTATTCATTC
>JBGVDU010000399.1:0-8615 GCA_045119555.1 Acutalibacteraceae bacterium
TCGGAAAAGCTTTCATAACCCACCATATATCTCTGTATTATGAAGGCATCGAGAGCGGAAATTCTTCCGTCATTATTAATATCACCTATAAGATTTGAAGTTGTAACAGCCTTAATAACAAGTGTTCCTCCGATATCATCATCGGCACCTGCATAGATATCAACCATATCATAAACCTCATTATTGGCAATTACAAAGCTTTCGTTTCTCTGTTGATCGGGCATAAACAAAAAAGTTCCGTTTGCATCTGTCAGCCACTCATCTACACCCATTGTAGCCACTTCACCCGTACTACTTGCGTCAATAGTAACCGCAATAGCACCCTTGCCGCTCGGAACGGAGAAATTGTCTGTATCTACACAAATATAGCCTGTATTATCCAAAGTACCGCTGCCTATCTGAGTCCATTTTGACGAATCCGTAACAGGTGTATTACCGCTTACGGGAGCATAATAAACAGTATAATCTGCACCCTGATTTTCGCACTGGAATACTACATTTTGAAGAATGTTGTGTGTTGAATCAAAATCAAAAACATTTGCATAAGTAACGGTTTTCAAGCCGTTGCCCTTAGAATCCATCATATATGTAAGATAAGTTGCACCGTACTCTTCATTTTGATAAAGCTTATCATAGCCGTTGCTTGTTCTTGCTCTTGTTACAGCAAAGTTACCGCCCCAAGTATTGGTGTCAAGAACATATCTGTCATAATATGAGATCCAGAGATAACCGTCATCACCCACTTCATCGCCCCAGCTGTTCTTTTCAAGCCAAGCACCGTCTGCAGGCGGTTGAGAGGAGGAATCGAAATTCGACTTGGAGTAATTATCATCCCAACCGATAATTGTAATCGCATGACCCGAAAATATTGTAGTATCATTCGCTTGATAATATGACGAATAATCATCATTATATCCGCTTCCGCTGTTGTATGATGTTGCCACACCACCGTACTGATAAATAGCGGTTTTTACAGAGTCTATATCATTATTGACATACATAATGCCCGTAACATTATAAGCATTATCCTCCGAATCCATATTAGACGGCATGCTGTTGCCATATCCGCTGTACGGAAGTGCACTTTCTGTTTTTGCACCCTGCCATGATGCGAGATATCCTGCACCGATCATACTGTAACCGCCCGAATTCAAACCGTTTTGAAGCCAGCCTATTCCGTCACTGTTATAAGCGGAGGTTGACCACCATGAAAGATGCTGTTCGGACAAATCGTTATTTCCTCTTCCCTCAAGCGACAAAAACGCTTCAAGTGCACCTAATGCGGAGAACGCCCAACAAGTCTGATAACTTCCTTGATCTCTGATAGGCGTTGTTTGTGTTTTGTATGCTGACGGCAATGCCGACGATGGTTGTAATGTTGTACCCGAAACTGCATAAGGTGCAATCTTTACACCGGAATCCTCCGCCATTTCCACCTCGTCATTAAGATAAGCTCTGTATGAATCGGTGTGTCTTGATGCAACAGCGGCTTTAAGCGGCGGTTCTTCAACAGTTGCGGCATTCACCGTAGCCGCAGCCGAAACAATAAGAGCGGCTGAAATCACGGTTGCCGTTATTCTCTTTATCATTGAATTTTTGTTCATTTTTTAACCTCCAAACTCTACAAAACAAGTTTTTCTTATCTTTTGATTATAACAAAAAAAGATATTGGTGTAAATAGTAATTACCCAACAAAAAAGCAAATTACCTAACAAAAAATCAAATAATTTTTCTCTTTCCACCGTCAACTTCTTTAACCGTCAACATTTGTAAAATCATCTTTTTATTTAGGAAATTCCCGAACCGAAAAAATCTCCTTAGCGTTTCTCATCGAACGCTTAAGGAGATTTTTCTGTATAAATTAAAAATTCAATTCACATTTCCCAATGCCACCGTGGTTTTCTTTTCCCAGTCATTATCGGTGATGACTGTTGCCTCCAACGTGTTTAGGTTGTAGACAATCGAATATTGAAGCTTGGACGGGGAAGCGACACTTTCAAGAATTTTAAACGCATCATCTACCGTCATAATACCACTGCTGTTGTACAGGGAATCGAGCATATAGTCATATCGAACATAGCCGCTGTACTCACTATCATAAGCACTTGTAGTGGAATTTGTAAGCCATGTTCTGTACTGATATGCATAAACATATCCGCCGTCATCAAACTCTTCCTCGGTATTATTGAAGTTTGAAGCAATCTGATAATTCTCTTCATTTTCAATTACATACATTTCTCCGTTTACAAATTCAATCAAAGCACTGTTGCCCTCTGAATCTGCAATAAAGAAATGTACCATCATTCTTGTGTCAAAATAAATATTATACTCATCAATCAAAGAAACTGCCTTGTCAATAGAATCGGCATAATCCAAAACAAGACGAATAACGGCATAAGCATTGATAGTGCTCTTATTATCTTCCTTCTGCCTTCTTGCGAAATTAACCTGAAGCATTGAAATAGAAATACCTTTTTCGTTTACACCGTCTGTCGAAAAGTAAGGAGCGGCAAATGACTTTAGGTCAAAATCCTTTGGCTTATGCTCGTTATTAAATCCCATACAATTCATATTAACTGCCGAAATAGACTTGTACGCATTTTCGGGACTTGTTACAACAAGCATAACAGGGTTGGCTGTATAGTCAAAGTTTCTTGCCAGATAGCGATTTCCGTCCTTATCTCTGAAGGTAAACGCAGAGCATGCGTCATCGCCGGTATTTTCGTTCAACCCGATATTTATTTTGTCGTTCATCATATTATTGATAAAATCATAATACTCGTAATCGTTGCCGGCACCCGTTTCAAGGAATTCGTCAAAATGATAATCGGAAAAGTACTCCATAGTGTACAGATTAGTACCCTCCACCAGCTTAACTGATATAAGAGTACGCAGCTCATCGAAATATCGTATTCCTACAAAACCAAGGGTAAGAACAACAAGCAACGGTATAACATAGCTTATTATTTTCAAAGCTTTCTTCATACAACCCCTCCGTAAATTACGGCTGAGTTTATTATACTATATTAAGCCATAAAACGCAAATAATATTACAGCAAAATTTAATCGAGTTACCCTTCATTTTTCGTTTCCTCTGCTTCTGCTTCCTCAGGGAATCTTAAATCAATCGAATTTTCATCACATGGCTTAAGTATTATTCCGCTGAGTGCAGGCAGCTTCATCTGTAAATAGCCGTCCTTTGACTGCAATTCGTAGTTACGAACATTCTTGCCGCCGTAGATATCACAATCCGAATTTATCAATTCTCTGAAATATCCGTCATAACCGACTGCGAGCCAATAGTCCTTGTCAAACGGTGAAAAATTCAAAACTATGTAGAGCGGATTTCCGTTAAAATCATCTCTTCTGTAAGCATAAATATTATTGGCGGCATTTTGCAAATCAATCCATGTAAAGGACGAAATATTGTAATCCTGCGTGTACAATGCCGGCTCATTCAAATAAATTTTATTTATAGCCTTAACAAACTCATGGTAGCTGTCGTGATTGGGATATGACAAAAGATTCCAGCCGAGCGGCTGTGTGTCCTTCCATTCCATATATTCCGCAAGCTCATTACCCATAAAATTCAGTTTCTTTCCGGGATGCGTTGCCTGGAAAAGATAAAACGCACGCAAATTCGCAAATTTTTCCTCCTGCGATCTGCCGTAGGTTCGTGTCATAATCGAATTTTTTCCGTTTGCAGCCTCATCATGCGACAATGCCAGCATAAACAGCTCTTGGTTGAAATAGTACATGGGATAAGTCATCAAATTATGGTTTTGTGCTCTCATGCCGTAAGGCGTAGCTATGTAGCGAAGAGTTTCCGCCGCCCAACCGAAATTCCAAGTATAATCGAATCCCAAGCCGCCGTAAACAACAGGAGCAGTTTCTTTCGGATGACACGTTGAATCCTCGGCGATAAACATAACATCGGGATGAAACGCATTTAGGGTATACAGCGAATTGCGTAAAAACCACACACCGCAGTCGTATTCAAGTGAATTGGGATTTCCGTCGGGATAAATCAGATATCCGATTGCATCAAAGCGAATTCCGTCAAAGTGATAATAATTTATCCAAAAATTAACGGCAGAGCGTACAAAGCTTTGAACATGCGGTTTTGAATAATCGAATCTGATTGATCCCCAAACAGACTCTCTCATCTGCGGAATCTCGTTTTCATACAGAAAAGTTCCGTCAAAGCAGGAAAGTGCAAAATTATCTCTTGCAAAATGAACGGGAACAAAATCAAGTATGGCACCTATTCCGTTTTGATGACAAACGTCAATAAGATACATCAAATATCGAGGCTCACCGTATCTGGAGGTAGGTGCGTAATACCCGCTTACCTGATACCCCCATGAGCCGTCAAAGGGGTATTCCGTCAAGGGCAAAAATTCAATATGGGTATATCCCATTTCCTTTACATAAGAAATAAGGTTTTCCGTAAGCTCCTCATAACGGTAAAATTTCTCGTCACCGCTTTTCTCGTCCTTTACCCTCCAAGTACCGAGGTGTACCTCATAAATATTCAACGGCCGATTATAGTTTTTATTTCGGCCGACAAGCCACTCATCGTCACGCCAATAGTAATTATTTATATCATACACCACGGAAGCGAAATTCGGGCGAACCTCGTTGTAAAATGCAAACGGATCGGTTTTCTCCGAACAGCTTCCGTCCATTGAATATATCTTATACTTATATCGAACACCTTCGCCGATATTATCGACAAAAACACTCCAAACACCGAAATAATCTCGGTCCATCTGAATTTCTTCCCAATTATTAAAAGAGGCGGAAAGCTTAACATTTTGGGCATTCGGTGCGTAGACCGAGAAATTAACTCCGTTATCCTGCAAATGTGCTCCGAAAAGTTCATAGGAGCTTGACTCCACTCCGTTTATATGATTTTTAATTCTGTTATGATCATACATAATTTTAAACACCCCTTTTTAAGGCAAATGTTCTTTGGCAAACAAATCATGCAATCATAAAAAGTCGCCACACACATATTTTTCTTTACTTACTATTATATACTTAATTGCAGAAAATTCAAGCATAATTTGTTAAATATTTGTGTAAAACATTAAATTTTTGTGTTGTTTTATGTAAAACTATGTCGGATATAAAATTGGGGGATCTAAATCCCAACGATTTTAATTTTAAAGGAATAAACCTTCGGTCTGCATCATATTAATTATACAAGAGTTAAATTTCTTCTTGAAAAGTCACAAAGTAAAGGAGTGTTGTCATTGAAATTAAGTGAAAAAATCTGCAAAGCCACCGTTATGTGCGTAGCCTTTTTGATGTCGATATTCGGAACGTTCTGCATATACGATAAGTTTGACAATATGCTTGCGTCGCAGGGAATGCAAATTATTGCGGCAGGACTTGCGATGCCCGATGCCGTAGTATCGACTGCAACATTAAAAGAAAAATCCGATTCAGATGTCGATGAAAAAGCTCAAGACACAAAAAAATCAAGTAACACCACAGTCACCGCCGACAGCGATACGGAATCCGATTTTGACACCGATTACGCTGTAAAAAACCGAGATACCGACACTGACCATACTCTCGAGCAAACGTATCTTGTGACAGAAAGCCTTTACAGAGATTCTAACATGAGCTATGAAAATTTCTTTGTAAAAAACAGTACCGATTTATCCATTGATATAGGCAGCTATTTGCGTGCCGATTTGCCGTTTGAAACGGAAGATACCCAAGAACCTCAGGTGCTTATAGTACATACACATGCAACGGAATCCTTTATGGAGGAGGATCTGGGCTACTATTATGAAAGCTTTTATCCCCGTGACACTGACGACAACTACAACATAGTAAGAGTGGGAAAATCTATCGCCGACAAGCTGACACAAGCGGGAATCGGAGTTATACACTGCACCGAACACCACGACGACCCGCAATATTACGGTGCTTACGACAACAGTGCCACATCAATCAACGAATATCTTGAAAAATATCCGTCTATCAAGGTTGTTCTCGACATTCACCGTGACAGCATTACGACCGATGAGAACGAAAAAATCAAACCGACCTTTGTTTACAACGGTAAAAAAGCGGCTCAAATTATGATAATGTGCGGCAATGATAATTACGGCTATTACGATTTTCCGAACTGGGAACAGAACATGAGCCTTGCCGTTAAGCTTCAAAGCACAGCGGAAACAAAGTATCCAGGAATGACACGTCCTCTTTATTTCGGTAATTTTATGTATAATATGAATCTTGCTCCGGGCTCACTTTTGATAGAAATCGGAACAGACGCAAATACGCTTGACGAAGCTATATATTCCGGAGAGCTTTTGGGAGATGTTATAGCTACTGTTATGAAAGAAGGGTAAAAAGCTACTCTCCTTTTCTCTCCTTTTCTCTCCTTTTCCCTACTTTAAGCTTATCGGCAAGCCTGACTTTCCTCAATGATTTTTTAAACATAAATTCAATATTAAAGGGAAATTTGCACGCATTGATATAATGCCCTGCAAATTTCCCTTATTTATTTTTAATTAATTTATATGAATAACCTCTACCGGACAATTATCTACGGCATCCTGAACAAGATTGCTGTTACTCTCGTCGGGATTCTTGTAAACCTCAGAAAAACCATCATCGGCAATTCTGAAAACATCGGGACAAATCGAAACACACATACCACAGCTTATACAGCCTTCTCTGTCAATTTTTACTTTCATACTGTTTTCCTCCTATATCGGTAAATTGTTACTGTTAATATTATGAACCTAAAGCAGGAAAATATACAAAAAAGCCTTCCGTAATTTCATAGTGAATTTCAATCCACACTCTCCGTGCGGAAAGCGACTTTCATACAAAAAAGCATTAAAGTTCCGCCTATCCTCTGCAAAATCTTGATCGAAATTTACGAAAAGAAATGAAAAAGAGTTTTATGAATTTATTATCTTCGTTTAGCAAACAAGCCTTCCCCGAAAATTCTCGGCGAAGGCTTGTGCACTGTTGCTTTACGATTAACTGCAATTACGGTAAGTCAAAGGAATAAATGGGTGGGCGTAACATTAAAACCAAACCGCTGCATCAATCACAACAGTGCAATTTATATCAACGGCCGTTACGGGCATATAACAACCGTGATATGCTCTGAGCTTTTTTGCAAATATATCGCTCAAGCACAAGCTAAGTATATCAGTTATTTTCCGAAATTGTCGCAACTGGTAAAAATCGACCCTTTTTCGGTAAAAATTTCCATTACCAAAAATTGGAAAGAAAATCATGCTATTTATCATTCTTAACCGACTTCAGCATGACAACAACCGTCAAATAGCCGTCTGTTTCATCGTAAGTAACAGTACCATCGTATTTTTCCGCAATACTTTTTAAAATATTTGTACCCTTGCCGTGATTTTCCTTGTCATCCTTGCTCGTTTTTAAATTGGGATTTGAATCAAGAACCGATTCTTTGATTTTATTTTTACAGGCTATAACACAGTAGTCATTTTTACTTGTGATTTTAAGAGACATTCTTCTGCTGTCTCTGGGTAGTGTTTTCAAATGCTCAATCGCATTATCGCAAAGATTTCCGACTAAGGAAATAATATCCGAATTTTTTGCGTATCCGATTAAATCATCTGTAATTTCCACTTTGAATAATATCCTCTCACCCAATGCCTTTTCCTGTTCAACATTTACAACGGCATTCAGCAACGGATTTTCCGTATTTATCGGTGTATAGACCTTTGTCAAATCGTCCAGGAACTCACTGCACAGGCTCTCCGCCTCGCCGTACTTTTCATTTTTAATAAGTCTGCCGATGCAAAGCAAATTATTTTTCATATCGTGCTTTATTTTTGAAATTTTCTCAATTTGTGCGTGGCTTTGCAAAATATTGCTTTCGTAAAGCTCTTCCCTCTGCTGTGTCAAAAGAAGCTTGGTTTTTATCTCGTTATCTTTACTTATCCTGTACATCATAACCCAAGTAATGATTGTCACAATCGTCATGGCAAAGCAGATTATCGTTAAATAGGGTATTACATCCAACTGATGATCCACAAACACAAGAATCGGCAGTGTAGCCATTATTGTTATAAAAGAGAGAAGCGGTATTACAACGAAGGTAATTGTATCTGTCCACTCCGTAATTTTCAGCTTTCCGGAAAAATGCTTAATAAGAAGCCAGAATACCAAGGCATCCACAATATGTACAATTATAAGTGCCGAATACTGATACGCAAGGCTTTGAGTAATTACCACATCATAAGTAGTATGTGTAATCAATCCGATTACAAGAGAAATCATATATCCAAACGTGCAGGAAACGATTGCGTTTGCCACCATACTTATCAAAGGCATCAAAAGCTTTGATTTAGTATCTCCCGATAAAAACAAAAACGTATATGCCGCCAGAATTACGATATAAAGAATCTGATCCAAACCTGATAAATTAATAGCATTCACGTTCAAATATCCACGAAAGGAAAAGAAAGTAACCGTTGCAAACAGTATCAAAGTAAAAAAAGTAAAACCCACTGCGGTAACCCTTTTACTGTACTTTCTCTTAAAGAAAAACGTTAAAAATCCCAAAAACATTGCCGATTCCAGCAAATTGACCATTAACT
>JBGVDU010000400.1:0-11981 GCA_045119555.1 Acutalibacteraceae bacterium
TCACCGTACTTTGTGTAACCGTTGGAACCCTCGTAATAACCAACCTGTGTTTGTGCCACACCTACAATATCCTGAGCCTGGTCACCGGAATTGTAGTGTGTGTTTTCAAATGTTGCCCCGACAGAGAGGCTTAATGCGGAGATTGCCAATGCAACGATTAAAGACATACATACCACTAATTTCAGTGCTTTTTTGTTTAATACCATTGGTATCCACCGTCTTTCCGGAAGTAAAACTTCCTGTATTTCCACGGGTACTATTCTAACACATTACGGTATTTTCCGTAAAGGGAAATTCTGCACAAAAAGGGTTACAAGAACGTATTATTTAACAAATAAATCATTACCTCTAACCCCAACAAACCCAGTATTAATGCGACTTTCGGGGATTTTAGTTCATTTTAAGAACAATTCATCAGCTTCCAATTTTAATGTTAAATTATTACTTTGTTTAAATCTTTTTGAAAAAAAATCAACGGTTTATTCACAGCTTGTTAAAATATTCGCTATGAATAAACCGAGATTATTTAAAAGATAGAATTTTTTATATAAACCTGCACAACTTTTTGTATTGTTTATACATATTTTTCCAATTATACTTCTATTTTGTTACTTATAGCTTAAATTACGACTTTAAAGCGTGGTCAATTTGTTAAACTTCCGCCTTCTCAGCACTTGAAGCCTTTACAGCCATATAATTCTCAGCCTTTACGCTGTTGTGCATCTCCTCATCTTCTCCGCTTGAATTTTTAAGCAATATCTTAAGTAAAATAGGACAAAGAATTGATGTTACGATAATCAGCATAATTGTTGCGAACAGTGGGTCTATACCCAGAAGTGTACCGTCCTCGCCGAAGTATATCAGCCAGCTTGCCGTGGAATATACGGCAAGTGCAACCTCACCTCTTGCAATCATGCCACAGCCGATGGCAAGAGATTCCTTTGTTTTGAACTTAACTCCCTTAGCCATAAGACCACAGCCGATAATCTTTGCTATAATACCTATTAATACAAAGACAACTGCAAACCAAATATCGTTAAGCTTGAAGTTACTGAAATCTGCACTGATTCCTATGTAAGCAAAGAAAATAGGTGAGAAAATCATATATCCGTTTACGAGAATTTTTCTGTCAACAAAACTTGTATCGCTCAAGCCGCTGAGCATTACACCTGCCATATAAGCACCCGTGATTGCCGCAATACCGAAAAATTCTTCGGCACAGTAGGCATACAGGAAGCACATCGACAAGGCGAAAATTCCCGTTCTTCTCTTATGCGGATATTTTTTAAAGAACCATTTGAATGCTATTCTAAGCACTACACCCAAGCCGATGGAGAAAGCAAAAAATCCTGCGGCTTTAAGCAATGTAATAACAGGGCTGCTGCTGCCGTTGAGCGACGTTACCAAGCTGAGAACAATAATACCGATAACATCGTCTATAATTGCCGCACTTAAAATTGTTGTGCCAAGCTTTGTATTGAGCTTGCCTATTTCCCTGAGTGTTTCTACCGTAATTCCGACGCTCGTTGCAGTGAGAATACAGCCTGCAAACAACGCATTCAAAAGCTTATTTGTATCGCTGAATGTTTCGGAAATTCCTCCCATAAACAAGGCGGCACCGAGTGTACCGAGAATTATCGGCACAACAACACCGGCAAGTGCAATCATACTCGAAGCGAATCCGCTTGTTTTTAAATCCTTTAAATCTGTTTCAAGTCCGCTTGAAAACAGAATCAAAATTACACCGATTTGCGAGAAAGTTTGCAAAACATCCATTTCAATTTCGGTAGGGTTAATAATTCCGTTAAAGCCTATCGGAAGCTGTGAGAAAATTGCAGGGCCTATAAGCAAGCCCGCAATTACCATGCCCACAACCTGCGGCAAACCAAGCTTTCTTGTAAACATACCGAGTGCCTTTGTTGCCAACAGGATAATAGCAAGGTAATAAATAATTTTCGTTACCTCAAACTCCATAATACTCCTCTTTTCTTACTGATTTCTTCTTTTTTCGTACATCTAAAATTATACGCCGTGTTCAAAAAAAGTCAATAATTTGTCTACAATTAATTCAACTAATAAAACGCTGAATTTAATCAATAATATTGATTAAATTGATGACATTATCAAAAAAATCAATCAACAAATGCAGTAAGCTTTTGAAGTTTTGCTTTTGCGGCTGATATATGACGGGAAACAGTAGACTTATCCAGACCAAGCTCTGCACCGATTTCCCCGATTTTCTTATTGTCAAAATAATACATTGATAAGCATTGACGCTGTCTGTCTGTAAGCTGTCTGTTCATCGCCTTACCGAGCATTTGTTTCATTTTTGCTCTTTTTTTGCTGTTATCGTCCTCTTCGCCGTCCAAGCTGTGAATGTAAATTTCCTCCATTTGCTCATCAAATGAGAGCGTTCCTCTTTTCATAATCCTCACGCTCCTTTATTTCTTTCGCCTTGTTTTCGAGAATTACCATCGTTTTAGTACATTCAAGACGCATTTCATATAACATTCTTGTTGCACTGTCAAATTCTTTCGTCTGCTCGGGTGTCATAATCTTTTTTGACTTTTTCCTATCCTCCAGCTTTTTGTTTAAAATTTCAGCCTGCGTTCTGTACTCCTGTGCCCAATCAAAATAATCCTTGTAATTCATACTACCTCCATTCTACACGCTTTGTGTAGTCGATTCGTAAAATTTTTTATCTTTTTAAAACGTCTAAACAATATAATTTTCACTCACTCCTTCCGTCCCCCTATTGTTTCGACGTCTTTATTTTAAATTTACCACACTTTATTTAAAAAATCAATAGTTTTTTCGAATAAAAGTTCGCAATAAACTCTTCTGTCCCAAAATAAGGACTTCATAACCGTTTCAGAAAAACGCCTCTTGCAAATACACAAATTGTGTGATATAATACATTCAGATGAGGATAGGTGATAATATGTATGGGAATATATTCGGCAATCGCTTAAAAGAGCTTAGAAAAAGCAGGGGCTACACACAGCAGGAGCTTGCAAAGCTTATTGGAGTAAGTGCATCTTCAATCGGCATGTATGAGCAAGGTCGGCGTGAGCCCGAAAATGCTGTGCTTTCCAAAATTTGTCAGGTTCTTAATACAACGACCGATTACCTTATTGGCTTTTCTGCGGAAAAACCCGTGAAAAATCAAGATGTAAACGATGTAATAGACGACTTTACAAATATGCTCATGTCACAGCAGGGCTTGATGTTTAACGGCGAGCCTATGACAGAGCAGGACAGGGAGAAGATTGTGATTGCCATAAAATCTGCCGCCGCAATAGTTATACCGGACAACGGCAAAAAATAATAGGGGGATTGCTTTTGGATAAAATTAAGCAAAAGGCACGCAATATTAAGAAAAAATACGCAACAACTTCTCCATTTGACATTTGCGAAGAAATGGGAATTACGCTGTTTTACAGTGATTTGCCCGAAACCGTAAACGGCCTTTTCTTTAAGTGCCTGAAAAACTATGTGATAATTGTAAACGAAGCTCTGAGCTACGAGGAATGCAGAGTAACCGTTGCACATGAACTCGGGCATATTCTGCTTCACGGTTCGACAAATTCATTTCAGTTATCCACATATACCGATTTATCTGTGGAAAAGTTGGAGCAGCAAGCCGACTATTTTGCCTCCTGCCTGCTTATTGACGAGCAAGAAATTGAATCTGCCTACTACGGTTCGCCTATTACAATGAGCGACATCGCCTCCATAAGCAGACTTCCTGTGAGCATGGTGGAGCTGTATGCCCGCCGACAAAACGAGCTTAGAACATAATCGGCTGACAAAAAAAGAAAATCCCGACTTACCTTTTTCGGTAGGTCGGGATTTGTATTTTGCTGTTCGTTTGAATTACTCTGCTGTAAACTCTTTCTCCCAAAGAAGACTGCCATCTGCATTGTAGTATCTAACTGCAACTATGGAATCATCTTTGCCGAGAATTGTGTTGAGAGTTTCTGCAATATATCCGTATGTTTCGGAGAATGTGTCAACCTGTGAGTCACACTGTTCTGCAAAAGCAGAAGCTGTGCTGTCATCAATCTGAGAAAGGAAGGTGAAAGAGTAAATAAGCTTATTACTTTCAGCAGTTACATCAATATCAGCTGTAGATGCGTACTGCTCTCTCATTGACTCAATGGATGCTTGAACGCTGTCAAGATTGATATAATCCTCAACAGATTCAACACTGAGAAAATCATCTACTGAACCGGAAGATACTTCTGTATTCTCATCAAATTCATATTCATAAATCAATGTTCCGTCTGCATTCAAATAACGGTAAACAATTACAGGATTTTCAACATCAACATATTTATTTATCTCTTCCAAAATTTGAGCATTTGTAGAAGATACACCGTCCATCATTATTTCAAAGGTCTGCTCCATGTCTTCCAAAGCGGCATCGGACATCTGCATTGTATATTTGTACTGATAAACCAGCTTATTGTCCTCAGCCATAACGTCAAGAATCATTGCATCCGCATACTGCTCCTGCATTAGTTCCAATGTTTCAACAACCTCGTCTGCACTCAGATACTCCTCCAAGGAAGCATACATCTTTGAGGATTTGCTTTCGACCTCAGACTCGTCTTCCGAAGATACAACCTCGGATTCATCTTCCGAAGATACAACCTCAGACTCCTCTTCGCTCTCTTCATCGGCAGAAGAATCATTGCCACCGACAGGGCCTCTTGTGCTTGAAGATGTTTCAGCTGTTGACAATCCGCCTGTACTTTTCTCAGGTCCGCATGCAGCACCGCATGTGAGAACGAGTGCGGCAAGAATAACCGTTAAAAATTTTTTCATAAAATTTTCCCTCAATTTCTTGAAAAATAATAAAGTCCCTCTAAGTTATAAAATAACAAAGAGATTATATCACACACTTTTGCAAAAAACAAGTAAATATAAAATTTTTGGCATTACTCCCATTTTACCGACATTTTACTTTCATAAGGGTATAAAAAATATACAGAATACTTTATTATTTAATGTCGTTTCCTAAAAACAAGCATGCCACTGCGTTTTGAAACATAAAGATAAAAGTCAAGACTGAACCTCAACGGTTTATCTTTAAATTATTCACTCTTTATTTTTCGTCTGTTATCGTAGCCATGTTCCTTGCCTTTTGAACGTTTTCATCGGGGTCAAAGCGGTCTTCTATGCCTGTATCGGACTTAATTACATAAAATTTATCATCGGCAAGAATCAAACTGCAAATTTCCCCTTCTTTTATTTCCTCATCAAAATATACAGCCTTAAAATTTCGGTAAATATCCAGCTTAACACCCTTAACCGATACCACCCTTTTACATTTCACACATTCCGCACGCACACATTTGGCGTTTTGAAAATCCCCCTTTAAAACGTATGATGCGGAAATAATTCACTCATAATCATTGTTTAACGCTATTCCCAGAGCAAATAAAAGTATCACATCAATCATGATAAACACAACATTTTTTACGGTGGCTGTAAGTATAATTGTTAATACCGTAGCTGCAACGGCGATTACTGCAAAGAGCTTTGCATAACGAAATCTTCTTGAAACAACATACTCAGACTTTCTTTGAAAATTGTTAAACACAGTGCTACAATCAATATTCGCCATGTAATACCGAACATTTCCGCACTCTTCATTTGCACGGCGAGAAAGTATGTAAGCATAAATGAGAAAAACTATACACACTACACTGCCCGACAGCCCCCACAGAATATACGATAAATTTCCTTCAGACGTCATATTATTCATAAATAAGTATCCTCTCTTTGTTATTTAACAAAAATATATATTATCTTTAAATTGAATGGCTTATGCACAATCAAACACATTTTAATTCCCTTTTCAGACAAAAAGAACCGCCAAAGGGTGCGGTTCTTTTTGTTACAGCAAAAATTATTTTAAAAAGGATGGTTGATTAAATTACTCTTCTCTTTTCTGCTTTTTCTTAGCCTGCATCAGATTTTGTCTTATCTGCTGGAAGTCGGCAAGGTTATCCGCAAGGGCAGATTCTGCTTTTTCCAAAAGTCCGCTTACATAGTTGTTAGCGGCATTTTTAAGAGTTTTTGCCTTAGCTTCAGCTTCGGCAACTATTCTCTCTGCTTCTTGTCTTGCCTGAACTACGATTTCGCTGTTGTCGAGCATTACATTTCTTTTCTGCTCTGTAACACTGATGATAGCTTCCGCTTCCTTCTTTGCATCACTGATAATCTTTGCTCTGTCTGCAACAATAGCCTTTGCCTGACGTGTTTCGGCAGGCAAGTTAGCTCTGATTTCATCAATGATATCTGCAATCTGAGCCTTATCGACCATTACCTTATTTACAACAGGTAATTCTTTGGAATCCTCCAAAAGGTCACTCAAATCATCTAACAAATCGTCAACTTTCATTGCTTTTTCCTCCTCCACATAATCTATCACGGATTTCGTCGTGGATACATTCGGGAACAAAGTTCCTTATGTTTCCCCCAAAACTTGCAACACTTTTTACAATGCTTGAGCTTAGATACATATTTTCCGCCCGTGATGTGAAAAATATGGTTTCAAGCTCAGGATTAAGCATTTTATTGGTAAGTGCCATTTGAAACTCATATTCAAAGTCCGACACGGCACGCAAACCCTTAACAACTGCCGTTGCATTGCGTTCCTTTGCATATTCTGCAAGCAATCCCTCGCAAGCAACAACTTCAACATTTTCAAAGCCAACCAATGTTTTCTCCAAAAGTCGCATACGCTCCTCCAAAGTAAAGCACGGTGTCTTTGTGTTGTTCACAAACACGGCAACAATTACCTTATCAAAGGTTTTCGCCGCTCTTGTGATAATATCAAGATGTCCCAATGTTACCGGGTCAAAGCTTCCCGGACAAATTACAGTACGCAAGGACATTCCCCCTCACAAAACATTTATATGTTATTCGGAGAAACCTTTTACAGTGTTATTAACTCAGCGTACACCGCAATTACATTTAAGGATAAACATAATCGCAAGGACTTATCCAAAAAATCCGTCAGGCTTCTCACCCCATAAGACATTGTTGTAAAATTAACAACATTGAGCTTTGTTTCCCCGATTTGAATTCTTACCAAGCAATATATCCGTTTAAGGGCAATTCCCTTAAATTCCCACAAGACTTCAGTTTAAATATCACTCAGCGTAATCCTTATGACAATAGGTTGTAATTTTTATCTTACCGTACTTGTACTCCCTGTACTTTACAAACTCATCAAGTGCTGAAGGCAGCTCTTCCGTGTACGGAGATTCACAAATAACCATACCGCCCTTGTTCATCACCTTTTCCACCTTAGAAAGTGCGGACTGCAAAAGTCCCGTACCGTACGGCGGATCAAGGAAAACAAAATCAAACTTTTCACTGCTGACATTAAGATAACTGTTTGAATCCATAGGAACAACCTTAGCGTTTGCGTCAAGCTTAGTTGTCTTTAGATTTCTTTTTACAATCTCTATTGACTCTCTTCTGTTATCAACGAAAACAGCTTCTCTTGCACCTCGGCTTAAAGCCTCGATGCCCATTTGTCCCGAACCTGCGAACAGATCGAGAAAGCGTCTTCCTTCTACATTGAATTGAATAATACTGAATACAGCTTCTTTTACTCTGTCTGTTGTCGGGCGAACATCTTCGCCTGTCAACTGTTCAAGCTTTCTGCCGCGTGCAGAACCGGTAATAACTCGCATAATTCTCTCCTATTGTTTACTGTCAAAAATTATAACATCGCTGTTACTATTTTGTCAACCTTTTTTAATTAATTTCACAGCAAATTTGTAAAAAAATCGTATATTTTCGGTATTTTTACTTTTCTTCGCCGCCATGAAAGTAATTGTAAACGGCATTTGCCGCATTTTTTGTCATTGTCGGAGCGTTTTCAAGCTCTTCAAGCTCGGCTTCTTTAATGTTTTTAATTGAACCGAAATGCTTTAAAAGATTTTTCGCTCTCGTTGTGCCTATTCCTTCTATATCGGTCAAGTAACTTTTGAAGGCTGATGCACTTCTTCTCTTGTGGTGGTAGCCGATAGCAAAGCGGTGAACCTCCTCCTGAATCTCGGAAACAAAGGTGTAGGTACTGCGAATTGACTTCAATTCAATTTCGCCCTCGCCGTCAGTTATCGCTCTTGTGCGGTGCTTATCGTCCTTTACCATACCAAACAGAGGGACGTCCACACCTGCCGCCGCAAGAACAGGCTTTACTGCCGAAACCTGCCCTTTACCGCCGTCAAGCAGAATAAGGTCGGGCAATCTGCCAAAGCCCTCGCCCGTATCCTTTAGCTTATGATATTCCTCGAAACGACGTGTCAGCACTTCGTTCATTGAAGCGTAATCGTCCTGACCCTCGAAGCCTTTTATTTTAAATTTTCTGTAAGCAGACTTAAGCGGCTTTCCGTTTTCAAAAACGACCATACCCGCAACATTCTCGGTACCTGCAAGGTTTGAAATATCATACGATTCGATATAGACAGGAACCTTTTTAAGACCAAGCAATTCGCCCAAATCCTTCAGCACGGAATAATGCTTGCCCTGACTGTTCTTGCTTTGTGCCAAAACCTCGGCGGCATTGTTTTTGCACATTGTCACAAGCTGCATACGCTCTCCCTTTTGAGGGGCAAATATGCTTACTCTTTTCCCTGCTTTTTCAGTAAGCCACCGTTCGATATTTTCGCTGTCGTCAATTTTTCTGTCGGCGGTTATACACGGGGGGATTCTGTCACGAATTGCGTAATATTGCAGGATAAACTCATTGTATGCGTTATCCTCTTCGCCGATATCCTTTATCAAAAAGGTTTCCCTGTCGTAAAGCATGCCCTGTGAAAATCTGAACACTTGAAAACAGCCGTCAGTGCCGTCGGTGAAAAGTGCTATTACATCCTGCTCGCTGACCTTAGATGCAACAACCTTTTGCTTATCGCCCATTCGTTTAACAGCTGTTATTCTGTCACGAATTTTCGCCGCACGTTCAAACTCTAAATTCTCCGCCGCTTCAAGCATTTCCTTTTCAAGCTCACGAATCGACATTGTACTGCCGTTTTTCAGAAATTCAACAGCTTCCTTAATTGTTTCGCCGTACTCTTTTTCGCTGATTTTTCCTTTACACAATCCACAGCACTGCTTGATATGAAAATTCAAGCATGGACGCCCTTTGCCGAAGTCCTCGGGAAATCTTCTTGTGCATGTGGGCAGTTTGAAAATTTTCACTGCTTGATCAACGGCATTTTTTACATAATATGAGCTGGTGTACGGCCCGATATAGTCACCCGAGGCATCGGGCTTTTTCGCTTCGGTAATCCGAGGAAAAGGCTCGTGGGAAATTTTGATATAGCTGTATCCCTTATCGTCCTTCAAAAGTATATTATACCTCGGTTTATTCTGCTTTATAAGACTGCACTCCAAAACAAGTGCCTCAAATTCACTGTCCGTGATAATATACTCAAAGTAGTCAACATTTTCAACCATTCGCCTAACCTTGGCATTATGATTATTCTGTGAGCCGAAATATTGGCTTACTCGATTTTTAAGAGCCTTTGCTTTACCGATATATATTATCTCCTTTTTTGCGTTGTGCATGATATACACACCCGGCTGTAAGGGTAATTTCATAGCCTTTTCCCTAAGCTCTTTCATTTTTGGATTCAAATTTTACACCACCTTTATATCATACTAAACACCGATAAAACTGCGGATAAAGCTTCGGTGATTAATTCCGTAAAGCGAAATATCTCTTTCATGGTTTGTTAAGCATTTAGTATAAACACCGCCCAAAGCAGTTTGGACGGTGGCATTATTTTTTACTATTACTTGCTGAAGTTTTTTACAAGCTCAGCCGCATCGTTTTTTGCGGTGATATTGCTTTCGTTAGTCGATGAATCTGTGTAAAGCATAAGGAAACGTCCGTCATCACTTACAGCGGCCAAGGTGTTCTGTGTTGCACTTGTTGTGGTGTCAAAAAGAGTGAAACTGCCGTCTTTTCTTGCGTTTTCGATAGTCTTTTTCGCAAGGTCGGAGGTTTCGCTTGCGTTTTCTTCAAACTCATAATACTCAATATATATTTTTGAAGAACCCGATGTTATAGTATATCTTTTGCCCTGCTTTGCACCGATTGCGGAAGCGGTAAGGTCTGTGCCCTCGCCCTTAGTATAACCGGCATCGGTCATATATTGAATGAAGCCCTCAAAGGTTTTGTCGTAATCAGCCGCCTGCACCGTTTCGCCCTCGATTGCTTCTTCACCTGATTCCGTGGAAGCTGATGCAGTGGCCGTAACGGCATTTGTATCTGATGAAGCTGTCGAAGTATCGTTACAGCCTGCGAACATCATAGCCGCAATCATAGCAACAGCTATAACAGAAAAAATCTTTTTCATATCATTTCTCCTATCTATTTAAACATTTGTCGGAAAAAGCTTAAACATTTTTACAAGCCTGTTTTCCAAATCAATTTTACCTAAACCGAGGAATTTGCCGTTTCTGTCGCACACTCGAATAATTTCTCCGTCTGACGCACTCTTTTTCAGAGCCGTTTTATCTACATCAAGCGGATTTCCGTTAGAAAATCTTACAGCCTGCTTGTCACTTACTTCAATACGTCTGTAAACCGAAAACAGACTTTCACAGGATTTTAACAACGCAGAAGCATTTTCACTCTGCTCTCCCTCTTTAGAAAGCTCTCGGATATCATCAAGCGTAGTGCTGTCCTCAAGGGTAAATCCGCAGGCTCTTGTACGGACGAGCGATGTCATAACGGCTCCACAGCCTAAGTCATTGCCTATATCGTCAATCAACGTTCTTATATATGTACCCTTGGAACAAGCTATTTTCAGCTGTCCCATAAAGGCTTCACTGTCATAAGACAAAAGCTCGAGCTCAGAAATTGTAACTCTTCGAGGCTCTCTCTCCACCTCTATTCCTTGACGTGCAAGGTCGTAAAGACGAACTCCGTCCTTTTGGACTGCCGAATACATGGGAGGAATTTGTGAAATTTCTCCCGTATATTTCGGGATAAGGCTCTGTATATCCTCAAGTGATACCGATACATCACGAGTTTCCGTAACTTCGCCCCAAATATCGAGGGTGTCTGTTTTCATGCCCAGCTTAAACTGTGCAACATACTCCTTGTCGCTGTCGGGCAGGATATCCTGTGCCTTTGTCGCATTTCCGAGTAAAAGCGGCAAAACGCCTGTTGCCATTGGGTCAAGCGTGCCTGTGTGGCCTATTTTTCTTTGTCCGCATAAGCGACGCATAACGGCAACCACGTCAAAGGATGTAAAATCCTGCGGTTTATTTACTACTATTATTCCATCCATAAATTAAACCCCGATGCTTGCGGCAAGCTCTTTTTCGGCGGCGGCAATAATTTTTGCTTTAACCTCTTCAACGGTACCGTCTATTGCACAGCCGCCTGCGGCATGGTGACCGCCTCCTCCGAAGTTACTGCAAATGCTTGCGGCACTGCAGCCGTCAACGGTGCGAACGCTGATTTTAAATTTATTTTCCGCCTTTTCCTTAATCGTAATGCCGACAATAACTCCCTCAATCTGACGGGGAATAGTCGCAAGTCCGTCCATATCGGAATCCTCCGCACCCGTTTCCTCCTGCATCGCCATTGTTGTATAAATTACTGCAATTTTATCGTCGCAATGCAGTGACAGCGTGTTCAAAACGGCTCTCTCAATACGGATTCTCGCCATTGACTTTGTATCAAACATTACACGGTTGATTAGTGCACTGTCACAGCCAAGCTCCATAAGTTCAGCCGCAATACGCATCGTTTTCGGTGTGACATTTGAAAATTTGAAACAGCCCGTATCGGTACAAAGTCCCGTGTAGATACAATTTGCGGTGTGCTTGTCTATTTCAACATCAAGCTCCTTAATCAGCTTGTACACGTTTTCCGTATTAGCCGCCGATGATGAATCAACATAGGTAAGCTTGGCAAACGGTGTGTTCATACCGTG
>JBGVDU010000401.1:0-14742 GCA_045119555.1 Acutalibacteraceae bacterium
GTTTAGAGTATTAAAATACGGTTTAGACGGCTTAAGAGGCATGTCTTGAGCTTGGGAATTTTCTATAAATTATATGTGAATAAAACTTATAAAAGACTTGAAAACTATTTTAAGAATGATTAAAATACTATATTGGCACCGTTTTATGGTTGGTGTATAAATACAAAACGGAAAAGGTTACAAAAGTATGTAATTATAACCAAAATGGTGGTGCAAAACGAAAAAAATATGATTTTTTAGAATAATGTCACATCTTAGCAAAGGGTAAAATAAGATTTTTGATAATCTCATTGTGGCATTTTGCACAAAAACTTTTTGACGTTATGCACAAAACGAAAACGTGTGAATTGTGCAAAACGCTATTTTGCTAATTTTTACTATACAAATTGTACAACTTTTTGAGAACAATATATTAAGAGCAATAAAAATATCTAAAGATATTGAAAAAAAGTTGTGTATATGTTATCATTTAAGTAGTGACAATGTTGCAAATTGTGGGCATATATGTTTGCTTGATTCGTTGTTAGAGTATGTCTGAATTATGCAACAGCACTGGGCTTGATGCCCGGATATATTATATTTTTTATTTTTGAGAAAGAAGGAAAAAGTCAATGGTTAACAAGACAAAAAGATTTTGTGCTATCGCACTTGCAGCTCTTATGGCTGCATCAGTATTCGCAGGTTGCGGCTCTGAGGAGTCAGGCACAGCAAGCTCAACAGGCACAGCAAGCTCAGGTGACGCAGTAGGCACAACAAGCGTAACAGTAGAGGATCCGCTTTACGGTGAGGGCGAGAACGGTACAATCAACCTTAAGGTTTGGGGCCCTGAGGCAGCTCAGGATCTTCTTAAGGAGCAGTGTGCAGCATTCTCCGAGCAGATGAAGGAGTACGGCGATATTCAGATCGAAGTTGTTCCTCAGAGTGAGTCAGATGCAGGTACACAGGTTCTCACAGACCCAACGGCAGCAGCTGACGTATTCGGCTTTGCTTGTAACGATATCAACAAGCTCGTAACTGCAGGTGCTCTTAACGAGATCCTTGGTGCAGATAAAGAAACAATCGTAGCAAATAACAGCGAGTTGTCTGTAAATGCTGCTACAATCGACGGCAAGCTCTATGCTTATCCGGAAACAGGCGACAACAGCTACTGCCTCATTTATGATAAGTCAGTAGTTTCCGACGAGCAGGCTAAGACACTCGAGGGTGTTCTTCAGGCTTGTAAGGCTGCTAACAAGAAGTTCGCTATGGACGCAGGCAACGGCTTCTATTCCTGCATGTTCTTGTTCACAGGCGGTTTGGAGATCGACGGCTACGAGGATGACGGCTTGACACAGAAGTTCACAGAGTACGATGAGGTTAAGGTTGTTAACACACTTAAGGCTTTCCACAACTTGTTCACAGAGTATCAGGATTCCTTCCTCAACGGTGATGCTTCTAAGGTAATCGACGGCTTTAAGTCCGGTACAGTAGGTGCAGGTATCGATGGTTCTTGGGACTTCTCTTCCGCTAAGACAGCACTTGGCGATAACGCAGGCTTCGCTACTCTTCCGACTATCAATGTTGAAGGCGAAGATTTGCCGATGGTTAACTTGTTCGGTTACAAGCTCATCGGTGTAAACGCTCATTCAAACTATCCGAACACAGCAGCAGAGCTTGCTAAGTATCTCACAGGCGAAGAGTGCCAGTCACAGCGTGCTGAGCAGCTCAACTGGGGTCCGTCCAACACAGCAGTTGCTGAAAGTGATGTAGTTGCTAACGACCAGGCTCTTTCCGCTATCCTTGCACAGGCTCAGAATTCCGTTCCGCAGATTAGCGTAGCAGATACATTCTGGACTCCGTTTGCAACACTTGGTAACAACGTTGTAGATGCTTCCAAGGATTACACAGACGAAGAGTGGGCTGAGCTCGTTAAGACAACAATCGCTAACGTAAGAGACGAGTAATTTATTCAGTAATTAATACAGAAATAATAACGGGCAATCCGAGATTGCTTGGATTGCCCGGATTCTTACGCAAAAATTTAGGGGAGTGAGCTAATGACATTCATCGAATACAAATCGCTTTCTCCTGTACAGAAGATTATATATAAGGTTAAAGAGTTTTTTTCACTTCTTCCGGGCAGAGTTAAGGCATTCTTTGCTGCTATCGGTAAATTCTTTAAGAACCTTTTCATAGGCATCGGTACAGGTGTTAAGGGATACGGTTCAAGATTCGCCAACGGCGACATCGCTACTAAGCTTTCATACATTGTTATGGGCTTCGGTAACTTTACAAGAGGTCAGGTAGGTAAGGGACTTATGTTCCTTATTCTTGAAATTTTGTACATAGTTTATATGGCAACATTTGGCATTACTTATCTGAGTAAATTCAATACTTTGGGTACACAGGCTCCTGAGAAGGTTCTTGATCCTGCTTCAGGCAGAATGATTACCCAGTTCGGCGATAACTCAATGCTTATTTTGCTGTATGGTACAATGACAATACTCATTACAGTAGTATTCCTTGCTATATATGTAGCAAACACAAAGTCAGCTTATCAGGCTGAGCAGAACATCAAGGCAGGCATTAAGAATCCTTCCTTTAAGTCTGAGATATCACAGTTCCTCGACAGTAAGTATCACATTACGATGCTTTCTTTCCCGGTAGTTCTTATCTCTGTATTTACAATTCTTCCTTTGGCATTTATGATTCTTATCGCATTCACAAACTACGATAAGGCTCATACACCTCCGGGAAACCTTTTCACATGGGTTGGTCTTGATACATTCAGAGGCATCTTTAAGATGACTGAGGGTGCAAGTAAGGGTTATACTTTCCTTGAGCTTACAAAGTGGACAATAGTTTGGGCAATTTTTGCTACATTCTCCAACTATATTATCGGTATGATTCTTGCTCTTATGATTAACAAGAAGAGCATTAAGTTCAAGGCATTGTGGAGAACACTTTTCGTTATTACAATCGCTGTTCCTCAGTTCGTATCCTTGCTTCTTATGAATCAGATGCTCCAGGATGACGGTGTAATCAACGTAATCTTGGGTTCTATGGGTATTGCTCCTATTTCCTTCATCAACGGTTCAAAGTGGGTTGCTCGTATAACGGTTATCATTATCAATATGTGGGTTGGTGTACCTTACACTATCCTTCAGACCTCGGGTATCCTTATGAATATCCCTGATGACCTTTATGAAAGTGCAAGAATTGACGGTGCTACACCTGTTGTTCAGTTCTTTAAAATTACACTTCCTTACATGTTGTTCGTAACAACACCTTATTTGATTCAGAACTTTGTAAATAATATCAACAACTTTAACGTAATTTACCTCTTAACAAGTGGTGGTCCGAACAAGGATCCGAATCTTTACCAGGCAGGCCAGACTGACTTGCTTGTAACATGGCTGTTTAAGCTTACAATGGAAAGTAACGACTACAATACTGCGGCTGCCGTAGGTATCCTTGTATTTATCGTTTGTGCTACATTGTCGCTTATTACATTTAACATGTCCAAGTCTTCAAGAAATGAGGAGGAATTCTCATGATAAAAAGCTATAAATTAAGAAGAACGCTTGCGGATGCAGCAATCTATGTTATCCTTGCTGTTCTCGGCGTTATTTGGGTTTCACCTCTTATTTGGCTTGTTGCTCACTCATTCAGAGCAGAGGGTGGTATTACCGTTCCTTACGTTTGGCCTAAGGAGTTTACTCTTGACAATTATATTAAGTTGTTTACAGAAACATCTGTTTTTGACTATCCGAGATGGTTCCTTAACACATTCGTAGTTGCTGTATTCTCTTGTATCATCTCTACTCTTTCTGTTTTGATGGTATCTTATGCATTCAGCCGTCTTAGATTTAAAACTCGTAAGATGTTCATCAACATCGGCATGGTTCTCGGTATGTTCCCGGGCTTCATGACTATGATCGCTCTTTACTATTTGTTAAAGGCTATGAACCTTACACAGACTCTTCCGGCACTCGTAGTATGTTACAGTGCAGGTGCAGGTCTTGGTTTTGCAATCTCCAAGGGCTTCTTTGATACAATTCCGAGAGCATTGGACGAAGCTGCTACAATCGACGGTGCAACAAAGAATCAGATTTTCTGGAAGATTATTCTTCCGATGTCCAAACCGATTCTCGTATATACTGTACTTACATCCTTCATCGGACCGTGGTGTGACTTTATCTTGGTAAGAATCATCATGGGTGATAAGCGTGACAACTACACTGTTGCCCTTGGTCTTCAGAAGATGACAGACAGAGAATTTAAGTCAGAATACTTTAAGCAGTTCCTTGCAGGTTCGGTTATTGTTTCTATTCCGATTACAATTCTCTTCCTTAAGATGCAGAATTACTACGTTGAAGGCGTTACAGCCGGCGGTGTTAAGGGTTAATCCTCGCTTCAATATAACGTCTATAAGAGATATTCAGATAAGCTGTGCTTATCAATGTATAGCTCATTCTCACGGTATCTGCCGATTCGTTCGGCGGATACCGTTTTCGTTTTTGTGAAGTGAAAGTTATTCTAAAAATCAGCAAATGATAATATAAGAATTTTCAAATAAGAGAGGACGTATTCGACTTTTGAATGCGTCTTTTTTTTATTATGATGAGGTGGAGAAAAGTGATTATCTTTTAAAGTTAATCAATCAGTAAAGTGAAAACTATTCTAAAAATTCATAAATAAGAATATACGAATATTAAAACAAGAGAGGTTGTATTTGCCTTTTGAATATATCTTTTTAAAATTTTTGAGCGGTGAAGAAAGACGATTATCATTTAAAGTTAATCAAAAAGTAATGTAATTTCCGATATAAAATTATTTCCTGAAATTTTTTAAAAATCAGCTTAAAAAATTCATATATCACCCTTGTACAACTCGCAGTTTTAGTTTATAATAGATACATCAATGTAATTTTTTAAAAACATAAATGTAATTTTTCGTGTTACAGTCTGCAAAAACGTAATAAATCGACAATAAAATTCATTTTTTGTGATTGGACTGTAATTTTTATAGAAACATTACCCATTGCTTGTGTGTGAAAGGAAAGATGAGTTATGTTTACAAGAGATATCGGAATAGATTTGGGTACTGCAAATACTTTGGTTTATTTGAAGGGCAAGGGCATTGTAATGCGTGAACCGTCCGTTGTTGCGGTTGACATAAGGAGCGATGAGGTTCTTGCAGTCGGCACTCAGGCGAAGGAAATGCTCGGAAGAACACCCGGTTCGATAGTTGCCGTTCGTCCGCTCAAGGATGGAGTAATAGCTGATTTTGACATTACCGCAACCATGCTTGAGAGATTCATAAAAAGAACCACACATTCGGGCTTGTTCAGTCACCCGAAGATTGTCATCGCTTTGCCGTCCGGTGTAACCGAGGTTGAGAGAAGTGCCGTTGAGGAAGCTGCCGAAAAGGCAGGCGGAAGAAATATTGAGCTTATGGAAGAGCCGATGGCGGCTGCACTCGGTGCGGGATTGCCTGTTTTTGAGCCTGTCGGTTCAATGGTTGTCGATATTGGCGGTGGTACGTCCGAGGTTGCGGTAATCAGCTACGGTGATATTGTTCATTCGTGCTCAGTTCGTGTTGCAGGTGACAAATTTGACGAAGCTATTATTGCGTACATTAAAAAGAATCACAATCTTTCCATAGGCGAGAGAACTGCCGAGGATATTAAGGTTCTTATCGGCTCTGCTTATCCTTATGAGAATGAAGTCGGTATGGAAATTCGAGGAAGAAACCTTGCTGACGGTATGCCGTGCGATATTACAATTACGCCTGCGGAAATTCGTGATGCTTTGACAGATTCGTTTGCTATTATTATTGACGGTATTCGTCAAACCTTGGAAAGAACGCCTCCGGAGCTTTGTGCGGATATCCTTGATAACGGCATTACGCTCACAGGCGGCGGTGCACTTATCAGAGGACTTGATAAGCTTATTGCTCAGGAAACGAATATTCCCGTATTTGTGGCTGAAAATCCGCTCGATTGCGTTGTAGCAGGCACGGGAAAAAGACTTGAAATGACGGACGATAAAGATTATTTCGGAGATTACGAATAACCGCAAAGAGGTTTATGTATGAAAAATCAAGGCAATATGACGAAGGTTCTGACTACTACTGTCATAGTTCTGCTTGTGGTAGCCATTGTAACTGCGGCGATAGGAAGAAATATTTTCACCGATTTTTACACATGGCTTTCGTCTCCTTTTCAGAAAACGACATCTCAGCTTGCAGAAGAGGTTGGCGGAGATGCAGGAAAAAGCAGGGATGAGCTTATAAAAGAAAACCGCGAGTTAAAGCAGGAAATAAGCGACTTGGTAAGTCAGGTTATTGATTATGACGATATAAAAAAAGAGAACGAGGTTCTTAGAAAGTACTACGGAATTAAAGATGATAATCCCGGTTACGAAATAGCTATTGCAACTGTAATAAGACGTGACCCGAATGATGATTTTTACGGATTTACCATAGATAAAGGCAGTCGGGACGACGTAAGCGTAAATGACCCTGTTATTACCGATAAAGGTCTTGTTGGCTGGGTTAGCGAAGTTAATGTTACTACAAGCAAGGTAACTACTCTCTTATCACCCGAGGCTAAGGTGGGTGCTATGGATCAAAAAACACAGGACAGCGGTATTGCTACTGGTGATGTATCGTTAAGCGAAGACGGCTTGCTTATGCTGTCGGTTATTTCTGCCGATAACACGATTAAAAAAGATGATATCATAGTAACAACGGGTGTTGGCGGTGTTTATCCGCCGAATATCGTTATTGGTAAGGTTACGGAGCTTGATTATGACAAATACGATACCACACCTTATGCAGTCATTAAGCCGTATGAGGATTTGCAAAGTGTAGCTGATGTTGTTGTTATTACATCGTTTGAAGGACAGGGTGTAGTCGAGGAAGCTTCCGATACAGACAGCGACACCGACACAGACACGGAAAGCGATACAGAAGCTGATACGGAAACGGTTTCCGAAGATGACAACACTTCCGAAACTGTTTCGGAGGAATAATTTATCAGCATAATGCAGCTAAATATATACAAGGAGGTGCTTCGGCTATAAACAGAAAATATTACAGGTATATGCTTTATGCTTTGGAAATTTTTATCCTATTTATAATCGAAGGAACTCCGCACCTGCTACCGCAAATATATCTTGTGAAGCCGCTTCTTTTGGTGTCGGCGGCAGTTTCGGTTGCCGCATTTGAGATGCCGATGTTTTCTTTGTTTTTCGGTGTTTTTTGCGGATTGATAATAGATGTAGGCACGGGCGGTGTCATGGGACTTACGTCTATTATTTTGGGTGTTGTGTGTTATTACGAATCTGCGTGGAATAATAAATACATAAAAAACAGCATATACCTTGTTTTGATTTACAGTGCTGTTACAAGCTTTGCTGTTGTGTCGCTAAAGTTTTTTGTGTTTTATATAATAAAAAATTACGATAATGCGTCCTTTACATACATTAACAGGTATATTCCGAGAATGTTGTACACATGGGCAGTTACACCGCTTGTATATGTTTTGACAATGGCTGTTTCAAAGACTTTCCGTAAGGAGAAAAAGAAAATAAAGGTTAGAAAAAAGCAGCGAGTGCCGCAGTCCAAGCGTTCGAGTGCGAGCCGCAGACGTGCAAAACAGACAAATTGAGTTATCAAAATTTGCATGGCGAATTATATATTAAAGCTTTGGTCAAGCTGTGCGACGAATGTTGATTTCTTCACAGCGATGGTGCGATAAATAACAGACTTTTTGCAAAGCTTTTGCTGTTTTTGAAAATTAAAATATTAAATAACCGATGCTTCAAAAGCCATAGCCCGTAGAGGGCGATAATGACAATATACTTAAACGAATATTAATCCTCATAAAATGCCGTTATGCGGCATTTTGTCCAACTCAAAGAGTTATCGGGTTTGAGATAATGTTGTTAATATTGAAGGCAGTGCATTTAAAATATATTAATCAGAGGATAACAAAAGGCTTGTCGCAGAAAATGCAAGCCGTGAGATAATCGTAATTAACAGATGAAAGGAAAAACGAATGAAAAAGGCGGGATTTAAACCAAGCAACAGCGGAATAAGAGCGGCATTTTGTGCGTTGTTTACCATTTTAATTTTTGCCGCCTTTGCCGTAAGGCTCTTTTCATGGCAGATTATTGAAAGTGACGAGTATAAGGAGGACGCACTTTCTTCCACATCTTACACTATGACAACAGAAGCAAGCCGAGGAGAAATTCTGGACAGAAACGGCAAAGAGCTTGTTGTAAACGATGCTGGCTATATGATTATTTTCAATAAGCTGTATATGAAAGAGGGCACGGAGAATGAAATTATCCATAAGCTGATAAATTTAATGGATTTAAGACATGAGGAATGGATTGACAAGCTTCCGGTGTATATAGATTCAAACGGAGTATATCAGTTTATGGAGGATAATGAAGCCACGGTTGAGTTTATAAAGAGCAAAAGCATGCTCAATATGAATCCGTATTCCACCGCCGAGGATTGCATGGCGGCATTTGTAGAGCATTACGAGGTTGACGAGAGCTTATATTCAGAGGAAGAAATAAGAGATATCGTCAGTGTTCGTTACAATATGGAATTCTGCGGTTACAGTAACTCAAATCCGTATAAATTTGCGACTGATATCAGCAGAGATATGATAGCTATTGTGCTTGAAAATTCACAGGGATTTCCCGGAGTAGAGTGCTCGAGTACATTTGTGCGATATTATAAGGACGGTGACCTTGCTCCGCATTTGCTCGGTTCAGTAGGAGCTATTTCCCAAGCGGAATATGATGAGCTTAAAGACAAGGGTTACAGTCTTGATGACAGAATAGGAAAAAGCGGCATAGAGGCGGCACTTGAGGAATACCTCAGAGGAACAGACGGAGAGAAGAGGATAACAAAAACTTCCGACGGTGCTGTGGTTGAAGAAACAGAAACGGTACATGCAGTGCCGGGAGATACCGTATATTTGACCATAGATTCCGAAATTCAGAAGGCTACGAATGCCGCTTTGGAAAAGCAGGTAACGGCGGCAGGCAAAAAATACGGTGACTGTGTAGCAGGTGCGGCTGTTATGTTGGACGTGAGTGATTTCTCCGTGCTTGCTTGCTCAAGCTATCCGAGCTACGATTTACAGCTTTACAATACCGATTCCGAATATTACAGCGACCTTATGGAGGACGATACTCTTCCTCTTTTTGACAGAGCATTAACGGGTAATTTTATTCCCGGCTCGGTATTTAAGCCGTGCGTTGCGGCGGCAGGCTTGGAAGAGGGTATTATCACAGAAAGTTCGACTATCTTTTGCAGTCAGAATTACGACTACTATAAAACGGATATAATCAAGTGCTTAGGTTATCATTCTTCTTTGAATGTAAAGGGTGCATTGGCAAAATCGTGCAACTATTTCTTTGCCGACTTGGGAAGAATGCTCGGAATTGATGCGATTGATATTTACGCCGAGAAATTCGGTCTTGGAGTTAATACAGGCGTAGAGGTTTACGAAACAACGGGTATTCTTGCAGGCCGTGACAGCACAGTTTGGTATGACGGTAACACATGTCAGGCGGCAATAGGGCAGTCGGATAACGCTTTTACGCCTATGCAGCTTGCGACGTATGCCGCAACCATTGCAAACGACGGAGTAAGACTCAGAACCCATTTTGTGGATAAAATTACAGACTTTGCCGAAGAAGAGGTTATTCTCAATAACGGCGAGCCCGAGGTTGTTGAAACAGTCGGGGTGTCAACTGAAAATATGGAGATTGTACAGACAGGTATGCGACAGGTTGTAACCTCGGGTACAGCAAGCGATGTATTTAAGGATTACGGAATTGCTGTTGCGGCGAAAACAGGTACAGCCGAGAACTCCGGCTCTGACCATGTTACCTTTATTGCATACGCACCGTATGATAATCCCGAGGTTGCCGTGGCTGTTGTAATTGAGCACGGAGGCAAGGGTCAGTATTCTATGGGCGTGGCTAAGGCGATGTTTGATGCTTACTTTAAGTCAACGGGCAAGCTTGATACGTCCTCAGCAAAGACAAGCTCTTCAAATACGGAATCTTCAACATCTTCTTCCGAGAATACGCAAAGTACAACAAGCGAAACCGCTTCTGTCAATACGTCTTCAAAGGTTGAAGAATGATATGGATTTGACTTATTTGATGTCTGAATTTTCGATATTTGCTTAATTTATTTGCATTATACCGATATTTTATCGGGGCTTAACGAAAATTAGGTTAATTTGACTATTAATTCGTGTTTAAGTTTGTGTATAAATTTACTTATTTTCTTTGACGTTTTGCCGAATTTGTGATAAAATATAAAGTGGGAATTTGGATAGTTTGTTATTCGTGAAAATTTGGAGTTTAATTCTCTATTTAGATTGAAAAGCGGAAAGGGTTATAATGAAAGAAATAATTGTTATTGCATCGGGTAAAGGCGGCACGGGTAAATCGACCGTTACGGTTGGTTTGGGGTCTGCACTTGCCGATGAGGGCAATAAGGTGCTTTTGATTGACTGCGACAGCGGTATGAGAGGGCTTGACATTATGCTTGGCATTACCCAAAGTCTTGTATTTGATATTGCGGACGCAGTAAGCGGAAGCTGTACAGTAGAGAATACGGTTTATCCCTGCCCGAATAAAAAAGGACTTTTCCTCATGCCGGCACCGCTTAATGCGTATGACGAGATTGCACCGCAGGTGCTGGGACAGCTTGTTGAGGGTGTTGCGGATATTTTCGACTACGTTATAATAGATTCTCCGGCAGGTGTGGGAAGCGGATTTGAAGCGGCTGCTTATCCTGCAAGCAAAGCACTTGTTGTGGTGAATACCGAGCCTACCAGTGTTCGTGGCGGACAAAACGTAGCAGGCAAGCTTCGTTCTTGCGGAATTGACGATATCCGACTTGTAATCAATAAGTTCAATAAGAGTACATTCCGAAAAATGGCGTTGTACGAGGATTTGGATGAGGTCATAGATATTACCGCCTTACAGCTTATAGGAATTGTACCTGAGGACTACGCCCTTGCGGCGGCTATTCAGTCGGGAAAAAGCGGCGACAGCGGCTGCCCGGCGATGAAAGCCTTGTCACGCATAGCTTGCCGAATACGGGGAGAAAACAAGCCGTTACTTATTAAATAGGTCTATATATAAAGCTAACCAACTTCATCTAACATAAAAATTACTACACAGGGGGATTTATTTATGAATATTGCGTTGATAGCACATGATGCTAAAAAGGAATTGATGGTACAGTTCTGTATTGCTTACTGCGGAATACTCAGCAGACACAACCTTTGTGCAACAGGCACAACAGGAAAGATTGTGTCGGAAACAACAGGACTGAAAATATCTAAGTTCCTGTGCGGTGCACAGGGCGGTGCTCAGCAGATCGGTGCAAAGATCGGCTGTGACGAGGTTGATATGCTCTTGTTTTTCAGAGATCCGCTCAACCCTCAGCCGCACGAGCCGAGCGAAATGAATTTGCTCAGACTTTGCGATATGCACAATATTCCTGTTGCTACGAACATTGCAACAGCCGAGGTTTTGATTCACGGTCTTGAAAGAGGCGATCTCGATTGGCGTGACGTTTTGCGTCATCGTTAGTTTGGCGATTTATAATATTTATCTGTAACAGACAGTTTTGTTTTGAGGAACGACCAAAGAGGTTTTGGAGGAAAGAGTATGGGAGTACTTACACGAAAGGTAAAGGGAGCGGAGGATATTCTGCCCCGTGACAGCTACAAGTGGCAATTTGTAGAGGATGTTATGAAAAAAGAAGCCGAATGTTACGGCTTTAAGGAGATTCGCACACCTGTTTTTGAGCATACAATGCTCTTCAACAGAAGTGTGGGCGAAACAACAGACGTTGTTCAAAAGGAAATGTACACATTTGACACCAAGGGCGGAGAGAGCATTACACTTCGTCCCGAGGGTACTGCCGGTGCGGCAAGAGCGTTTTTGGAGCATGCACTCTATAACGACGGCTTGCCCGTAAAGGCTTATTATCTGCTCACCTGCTACCGTTATGAAAAGGCACAGGCAGGCAGACAGAGAGAATTTCACCAGTTCGGTATGGAAACCTACGGTGCGGCTGATGCGAGAGCAGATGCAGAAATTATTTGTGCCGCAGCTTCCGTATTTGACAGACTTGGAATAAACAATATTAATTTGGAGATTAACTCCATCGGCTGTCCGACATGCCGTAAGAATTATTCAACAGCACTTAAAAATTATTTTGAGGGTTTCAAGGACAAGCTATGTCCGACCTGCCTTTCAAGACTTGACCGCAATCCGATGAGAATTCTTGACTGTAAGAGCGAAATTTGCCATGATATCGCTAAGAATGCTCCGACTGTGCTCGAATATATCTGTGAGGATTGCTCCAATCACTTCGAGCAGGTTAAAGAATATCTCGATTGTGCAGGTGTTGAGTATAAGGTGAACCCGACTATCGTTAGGGGCTTGGATTATTATACCCGCACGGTATTCGAGTTTGTAACAGACTGCATCGGAGCACAAAGCACCGTTTGCGGCGGCGGTCGTTATGACGGCCTTATTTCGGAATTGGGCGGTCAGCCTACTCCGTCACTCGGCTACGCAATGGGTATTGAACGCTTGCTTATGGTTATGGAGGCTCAGGGTATAGAAATTCCGAAGCCGTCAAGCTGTGATTTGTACATTGCATCTCTCGGTGAAAATGCAGGCAAGAAGGCTTTTGCTCTTATCAAAGAATTAAGGCAGTCATCTCTCATCGCAGAGGGTGACATTGTCGGCAGAGGCTTGCGTGCTCAAATGAAATTTGCCGATAAAATCGGTGCTAAGTTCAGCATGGTTATCGGTGACGATGATCTCACGGCAAACAAAGCGAAGGTTAAAAATATGGAAAGCGGAGAACAGTTTGAAGTTCCGCTTGATGAGGGATTTTTGGAGAAGTTCCTCGAAAAGTATGTAGAAAACGACCAAAAGTCGTTGTTTGAAACACTTGAACAAGACTAAGTAATTTATCATATTTTGTTTGAATATAAATTTTAAATTAGCCGAAGCTTATCGGTTAATTTTTCGGAGGCTTTTAAAGTTATGGCAGAATTTATGACAGGTATGAAGCGTACCCACTACTGTGGCGATTTACGCATAAGCGATGTAGGAAAGGAAGTAACTCTTTTCGGTTGGGTTGCAAAGCAGAGAGATCTCGGTCAGCTTATCTTTATAGACTTGCGTGACAGAACAGGTATTACACAGCTCTCCTTTGATGACAACAGCGACAAAGAGGTTTTTGAAAAAGCAGCTAAGTGCCGCAGTGAGTACGTTCTCGGTATCGTTGGTACGGTGATGGAGAGAAGTGCCAAGAATAAGGATATCCCGACAGGCGAAATTGAAATCAAGGTAACAGAGCTTCGTATACTCGGCGAAAGCGAAACCCTCCCGTTTGAGATCACAGAAAATTGCAACACAGGTGAGACTACAAGACTTAAATACCGTTACCTCGATTTAAGACGTCCCGACTTACAGCAGAATATCATTCTTCGTCACAAAATTGCCAAGGCAACAAGAGATTATTTTGATGAGAAGGGCTTTATTGAAATCGAAACTCCTATGCTCATTAAATCAACTCCCGAGGGAGCAAGAGATTTCCTTGTTCCGTCAAGAATTCACAAGGGCAGCTTTTACGCACTCCCGCAGTCACCTCAAATTTACAAGCAGCTTTGCATGGTAGCAGGCTTTGATAAGTATATGCAGATTGCAAGATGCTTCCGTGATGAGGACCTGCGTGCAGACAGACAGCCGGAGTTCACACAGATTGATATTGAAATGTCCTTCGTTGACATGGAAGATGTTCTTGAGCTCGGCGAGGGATTTATCAAGTATGTGTTTAAAAAGACACTCGATATTGATATCCCCACTCCGTTCCCGAGATACACATACGACGAGGTAATGGCACGCTACGGCTCCGATAAGCCCGACACACGCTTTGATATGGAGCTTTTCGACCTTACAGACGTTGTTAAGAACTGCGAGTTCGGCGTGTTTAAGTCAGCAGTCGAGGGCGGCGGAAGCGTCAGAGGTATCACCGCTAAGGGCGGCTTGAAAACTTATTCAAGAAAAGAAATAGACAAGCTTACCGAAACAGCTAAGGGCATCGGTGCAAAGGGCATGGCTTGGATTCGCATGACAGATGATTCCGTAGCTTCCTCGTTCGGTAAATTTATGACAGAAGAGCAGATGAACGCTATCATTGAAAAGGCAGGAGCCGAAAAGGGTGACGTTGTGTTCATCATTGCAGATACAAACGATACACAGGTTATGTCAATCCTCGGTGCACTCCGTTTGGAGGTTGCCAAAAAGCTCGATATCATCGGCGATGGCTTCAATTTCCTTTGGGTTGTTGAATTCCCGTTCTTTGAGTTCGATAAGGAAACAGGCGAGTGGGTTGCAATGCACCACCCGTTCACATCTCCGACAGACGAGGCTTTACAGCACCTCGAAGGCGACAAGAGCAAGGTTTACGCCAAGGCTTACGACATGGTTCTCAACGGCACTGAGCTTTCCTCGGGTTCAATCAGAATCACAAACCCCGATTTGCAGAAGAGAATGTTCAGCATGCTCGGCCTCAGCGAAGAAGAAGCCTACAAAAAGTTCGGCTTCCTCACAGATGCTTTCAAATACGGTGCTCCACCGCACGGCGGTATGGGAATAGGTCTTGACAGACTTGTAATGCAGATGA
>JBGVDU010000402.1:0-2249 GCA_045119555.1 Acutalibacteraceae bacterium
AAATTAAAACCCATTTGTAAAGTTTTTGATTAAGGTTTATGAATTTTTTTTATTGTAAGCTGTATCGCCTTACCTATTGCAAATAACGCAACACTAGCAAAAGGAATTGGCGTAAGCAGTCCTACAGTACCTGCAACTACAGGTAAATTATCAATGGTTACCTTTTTGGGTATTTTAGCTCCTGCCTTCTTTAATCCGGTTTTAGCAGCTTGAATTGTGCTGATATTTTTAACTGCTGGAATTCTCATACCTTTATTTTTGCACAAAAAATCCCTACACATCATAACAGCGTGACCCGTGCCCAGTCTTGTTGCCTGATATGCAGTTTCAATTTCAACAGGTAATTGTTCAATATATTCTTCAATGTACTCCTTGCCGAAGCCTGTAACGACACAAATATTTTTAATGCCTGCATCCGTTACGGAATCAATAACCCATTTAAGCATAGGCTTATCAAGTACCATAGAAAGTGCCTTAGGTTTGTCGGATTTCATTCTCTTGCCCTCACCGCCGGCAAGAATTACGACTGATTTACCCATAATACACCCCCTTTTCTGCAAATTACATTACTTCTATTATCTCATATATTTTATTTTTTGCAAGTGATTTTTTTACAAAATCTCGCTTTATATGTAATTTTCACTAATTGTATGACTTTCCCGTTAAATAATTGGAATATTTTATAAATAAAATCAATGATTTTCGTATCAAAATCATTTCAATGTAAACAAATAAAGCAATGCAGACTAAACATATGTTTAAATGATTATAATAATTTCATTCTTTCGATTTAAATTCCCAAAATTTACAGCCCTGCTTTAAGCTTAAAAATCAATATATTGCAAATTTCCCAAGATAAATCCCGTCAAAAAAAGTCGATTCTGAATTTTATGATAAAGTCAATACTTTTCGGTCAAAAATACAAATAAAATGGCTTGTTTTTTTATTTGTATTCTGTTATAATATCTTTAGGCTGGAATATAGGCTGTATTTTTGTGCCATAATGATATGACAGAAATTTCCTTATTGGATAATTTCAGTGAATTTGGGCACTGAAAATCGGCTGTATGCCTTGGCACAAAACTTAATTTTACTTAGGAGGTAAATTCGAAATGGGAAACAAATGGGTATATTTGTTTACTGAAGGTAACGCTAACATGCGTGAACTTCTCGGTGGTAAAGGTGCTAACTTGGCAGAGATGACTAACTTGGGTCTTCCTGTACCACAGGGTTTCACAATCACAACAGAGGCTTGTACTCAGTACTATGAGGACGGCAGACAGATCAACGATGAGATCATGGCTCAGATTGAAGAGCACATCGTAAAGATGGAAGAGATCACAGGCAAGAAGTTCGGTGATACAGAGAATCCTCTCCTCGTTTCTGTTCGTTCCGGTGCAAGAGCATCAATGCCGGGTATGATGGATACAATTCTTAACCTCGGTCTTAACGAAACAGTTGTAAACGTAGTTGCAGAAAAGACAGGCAACGAGAGATGGGCTTGGGACTGCTACAGAAGATTCATTCAGATGTATTCCGACGTAGTTATGGAAGTTGGTAAGAAGTACTTCGAAGAGCTTATCGACGAGATGAAGGCTAAGAAGGGCGTAACTCAGGACGTTGAGCTTACAGCTGATGATCTTAAGGAGCTCGCTTCACAGTTTAAGGCTGAATATAAGGCTAAGATTGGCACAGACTTCCCTGACGATCCTAAGGAGCAGTTGATGGGTGCTGTTAAGGCTGTATTCCGTTCATGGGATAACCCACGTGCTAACGTATACCGTCGTGACAACGATATCCCTTATTCATGGGGTACTGCTGTAAACGTACAGGAAATGGCTTTCGGTAACTGGTCTGATGAGTCCGGTACAGGCGTTGCATTTACAAGAGATCCTGCAACAGGTGAGAAGAAGCTCATGGGTGAGTTCCTTATGAACGCACAGGGCGAGGACGTAGTTGCAGGTGTTCGTACACCGCAGCCGATTTCCGCACTTGCAGAGGTTATGCCTGAGGTATTCGAGCAGTTCAAGACAGTTTGTGCAACTCTCGAAAACCATTACAGAGATATGCAGGACATGGAGTTCACAATTCAGGACAGAAAGCTCTTCATGCTCCAGACAAGAAACGGTAAGAGAACAGCTCAGGCTGCTCTTAAGATTGCTTGTGATCTCGTTGACGAGGGTATGAGAACAGAGGAAGAGGCAGTTGCAATGATCGATCCTCGTAACCTCGACACACTTCTCCACCCG
>JBGVDU010000403.1:0-3312 GCA_045119555.1 Acutalibacteraceae bacterium
AAGGTATAGTATGAGAGGAGTTATAAAATGGCACAGAAAAAGTTTCCTATGTTTAAAGATAAACCGCTTGTAAGAAGCGGAAATGTTTTGTATTACGGAGATATGGCAGATAAATTTGTTGTCCGTATGGAAATTGAATCCACTAAAAAGGTTGGCGATTTGGACGTTGCAGATAAGGTTACAGTTCAGCTTATGTCTACCGACCAAGAGCTCAGCAAGAGAAAAAGACTTATTAAGTCCAGCAAAAAAGACGGCCTTTTTGCCGCTGTCGATATAGCCGAGGTATGGCTGAAAAGAGCACTTGCGAGCAATGAATAACTGATTTTTTAAAATATTGCTCATAACTTGTATTTTGATATTTTGGGTTTACATCTAACAACAAAAATCCCCGACTGCGTTTTGGCTTCAGTCGGGGATTTTTATGTGCAGAAGAACGGAATAAATTTAGAGATAATTGTCTGCATATCTGCGAATTGTTTCGTTGCTCCAAATGTGAACCTCAATGTAGCGTTCGGGGCCGAATTTGCCGTCGTTGTTCCAATCCTGCGGCAGACCGTATTTTTCAATTATTTTAAGTATTTCATCGTATGTGTACAGCTTTTTGCGGTATTCCTTTCCGTCATTAACCTTAGGGCTGAACGTAGGGTGTGAATCACCGTATGTAAACGAGAGAGTGGATAAATCAAATTCCTCTATGGGTATTTTTATATATGCACAATTTTCATACCATGTGCTCAACCACGGACTATGTTCAACCGTCATATAATGAGGTGTATTACGCTCAATTTTTCCGCCCTTTTTCTTAAATTCGTTTCGCAAAATCTCTTCGTAATACAATCTGTTTTTGATATAATCATCTTGACGCAGTGCACATTGCGAATTTGGTCTTGTAAGCTTTATTGTGTTTAATACAGCTGTCGCTTCATCAAATGATAAGTCGGAAATATTTAAGAATGGGGCAGAGCTTTTTTCATAATAATGATATAAGTACATAAAATTCCTAAGATTATTCTTTATAAATAATAATGGGTCTGTTATTCATAACCTCAATTTTACCGTCCTTTACGGTTACGTTTTCATCGTCTGCAAAATTTATATAGTCGCCATCGGGTATGTTTACAGATACCGTTGAGCATTTATCTTTAAGAGAAAAAACACCTACCAATGTGCTTCCGTTACTCTTGTACTCTCCGTAAACAATATCGTTTTCTGCGTCGGAAAGCTTGTAATTACCGCTCGCTACTATTGGAAGTGCTTTAATTCTTGTAAGCCTTTTCATAAGCGGAGTTAAGTTCTTGCCTGTGTTCCAATTAACGGGGTCAATATCAAAGAGGCTCGGAAGATTTGAATCTGCCGTTTCCTGTCCTGCGTAAATCATTGTTGTGCCCTTTTGGAAATACATAAATGCAGTTCGGTTAATCAAAATGTTTTCGTTGGGGAAATCGTGTGCCGCACGGGGGATATCGTGATTTTCAAGATATCTCAGCTTAACATAATTTGCAGGATAGGTGTATTCCTGACGATTTAACTCGGAAATATATTTCTCAAGCGGAATTTTATCCTCAATGTAGTCAAAGTAAGCACCTCTTACGTCGTAGTCGTAGGTGATGTCGAAGGCACTGTAAACCTCACAGTCGCTGTTTGCGTTGTAGCCTACACTTCTGAGATACACAATGAATCCGGGGTCAACCGATTCGGCGAGCCAAATGAAGTTGCTTTTAACCTTTGCAACCTCCGCTCTTGCCTTCTGCCAGAATTCGACGGGAACGATTGAAGCTACATCACATCTGAAGCCGTCTACGATTTCAGCCCACATTTTGAGAGTTTCAATCTGATAATCCCAAAGGTCGGAGCGGCTGTAATTCAAATCACGAACGTCTGTCCAGTCGCTTATTCTTGGAATAATTTCGCCTTTTTCGTTGTGATAAAACCATTCGGGGTGTTCCTTAGTCAGAACAGAATCGGCAGAGGTGTGATTGTAAACAACATCAATCATGCACTTCATATCTCTCTTGTGAATCTCATCTACGAGATTTTTAAAACTTTCCATAGTTCCGTAAGCAGGGTTTACTGCACGGTAGTCTTTGATAGAATATGGGCAGCCGAGAGAACCTTTCTTGTCAATCTCACCGATAGGGTGAATGGGCATAAACCAAATTATATCCGCACCGAGAGCCTTAATCCTGTCCAAATCGGGAATGATTGCGTCGAACGTACCCTCTGCGGTGTGATTTCTAACATAAACAGAATAAATAACCTTATTTCTCAAATCAATAGGTGTGTCAAAAGCCATAAAATCACCTCAGTTTATATTTACCGACAAAGTTTATCGGTATAATTCTATTGTATTTATTTACACGATTTTTTCAAGATGATTTTATAAATTTTATAGTTGTGAGGAAAAATTTAACGTAACAGACTTAAATAAACGAATAAAAAATAAAATCCCCCACAAAACCTGTTCGGAAATGTGGGGGATTTTATTTTTATTCAGCTGTTTATAAATCAGTATTCAACAGTAACGCCTTCGTCACCTGCGGATTCTCCGCCTGCAGATTTTGCATTTGCAGACATCAAAATCGAGAGTGTGTTGTAATCGGCAATACCGGAAACGTCAAGACCGTTAAGACTTTGGAAGTAGCTTACAGCATACGCTGTGTCTTGTGTAAAGGTTTCATCGGCTTCGCCTTCCATATAGCCCAAACCGATAAGGCGTTCCTCAATATACTTAATCGGTGAGTAGGTTTCGCCGATTGTATAGTATATGCCCTCCTGTGGCGTAAACGGAGCAACATATTCCGGCTGAACGGTTTCAAATTCTTTCGGCCATGTTACTGAACTCTCGTACAAATCGTGTGTCTTGGCGGCAATGTAGTCAACGGTTGTAATTCTTGTTTTTCCTTGCAAAGTCAAATACTTTTCGGGAAGAGTATAAACCTTGCCGTTAATAACTGCCGTAAGTGACTTTAAATCATCGTTGGCTGTAAGCTTTTCGTAAATACCTGTATCGCAGAAAATAGCTTCCGGATTGCTTCTGAGTAAGGTGTCAATTCCGATATATCCGTCCTCGTCCTCAGCGGCTACATTAGTTACCTGTGCGTAATCGAAAAGCTCTGCAACATAGTCATCGCCGTAAGCGACTTTGCATTGGTCACCGTCCACATCGTAAATATAGCAAACGGTTGTCAAAATATGTGTGTCTACTATTTGATTTTTGATTGAATCCAATGAACCCTGAATACTGTTTAAAGTGCTCATAGCTTTCATTTTGCCTGTATAGCTTCCGCCTAAAATGGAGGCTAAATTGTTATA
>JBGVDU010000404.1:0-1600 GCA_045119555.1 Acutalibacteraceae bacterium
TGGGTGCTTTTGTAAGTATTTTCTTATATATGTTTATAGTTGTGATTGCAGCTATATCAATTTTGTTTAATATTCAGGACAGAAAAGAGATAAATACAGCTCCCCGACTTGAAAAGCATGAGTAATGACGGTTTATAATTAAAAAAATAAATTCATTTTGTTACCTTTTTCGTATTGACAAAGAATTTACAATAGGGTATAATTTAATGCGGTATTTCAAGTCAAATTGGAGTTATTGCGTAGTTTATTGAGGTGCGTTTATGCTGTTGGAGTTAAAAAAAGTATTTTTGGTTGAAGACGAAGCCGTAACGGCTGAGTATGAATTGGATTTACATGATATTGATTTTAACGGCTCAAAGCCACTGAATACACCCGTAAGGGTGTCGGCAAAAGCAGTTAATCGAGCAGGTGTCGTTAATCTGGCGGTTTCGGCAAAGTTTGATTATTCTGCGCCCTGTGACAGATGCGGCGAGGAAACCATAACTGCGTTTTGTTACAGCTTTAATCATACGCTTGTGCAGTCGCTTTGCGGTGAAAACGAGGGCGATTATATCGAAACTCCCGACTTTCAGCTTGATTTGGATGAGCTTGTTACATCGGATATTCTTCTTGAACTTCCGTCTAAGCATCTTTGCAAGGAAGAGTGCAAGGGATTGTGTCCGAAATGCGGTCAGAATTTGAATAAAGGTGACTGCAAATGTGACTTGCGGCAGATAGACCCTCGCTTAGAGGCTCTTAAAAATTTACTATGATTAACGGAATGCCGAGAGGTATTCAAATTTATAAGGAGGACGCTCATTATGGCAGTACCAAAGAGAAAATTATCAAGTGCAAGACAGAACAAAAGACGTAGTAACGTTTGGAAGCTTAAGGCTCCGGCTCTCTCAATTTGCCCGAATTGCGGCGAATACAAGGCTCCGCACAGAGTATGCGGCAGCTGTGGTTTTTACAAAGGTAGGGAAGTAGTTAAGAAGGAAGCTTAATTCATTCTTTATAATATTTCCTTGTGTAGGGGAGGAGTTTTCCTCCCTTATTTTTTTGAGTGACAGCTAACGGTTATGTAAACGGAATGTTGAAAATTTTAATCGGCAAAAGGTAAACTAACCGTAAACAATAAAACAATTCTCAGAGTATCTGACGATTATAACCGTCAGATATCTCGGGGAGAACCACTGTCAGCAGGTTCTCCCCATTCAAACCGAATGGAGTGCGAAAAATTCCTTAGTGCCCCTCTCCGCTGAGTGGAGTATAAAGGAGTTTCGCACTCTGCGGAGTGCGACCAAAGACGCTGTCTTTGGAATCTGCAAGCCTTTGAAAAGGCTTGAGCGAAACTTAAATAGAGTGATGTTTCACGGCAAAAATAAAAAAACAAAAAACAGAGGCGGTCGCAAGGTCGCCGAGAGTAAAGCGAGCGACTTGAAACCCGCAGGGTTTCACCCAGAGCGAGCGGCAAAGCACTAAAGTAGACAGACAAAAGTTTGCCGTAACGACACGGGGGTGTCGGGGGAGATTGCCGTTTTCAGGCAATTTCCCATGACTTCGCTTTTGCCTACTTTTGCCGAACAGCAAAAGTAGGTGCCCCGCCCCGACATGAGGGGCA
>JBGVDU010000405.1:0-1707 GCA_045119555.1 Acutalibacteraceae bacterium
CGTCAGGAAGTCTATGAAGAATATCTTAGCAGTGCTCGTGAACACATTGAAAGCTTTAAAGAAGCAGCAAAGAAATCTTCCGATGAGAAATGGTTGAAAACTGAAAAGTATTACAATAATGTTTCAAAATCTCTTGATAAAGAATATAAAGAGAATAAGGAAAAATGGATAGCCGATATTGTAAACGGTGTTTTGAATAACTGATTTATTTATATTTATCCGAATATTCTTATTTTCTGAAATGGAGGGAGCATATTTATGAGTTCCTCAAAATCTGCAAATGCTGTGCTTGCAAAGGCTCGAGCCAAATACGGCAGGCGGCTTTCCGATAAAGATTACACTAATTTGCTTTCGTGTAAAAGCGTGACTGAGATTGTAAGCTATTTAAAAAACAATACCTATTATGAATCTGTTTTGAAAAAAGTAAACGAACGTGAAATTCACAGAGGTAGGTTGGAGCTTATTTTGAAAGAAAGGCTGTTTGAGGATTTTTATTCTCTTTGCTTGTACACAAAGGGTTCGGGAGAGCATTTTGCCCAGTATATTCTTCAAAAAAACGAAATTGAGCAAATTATTCATTTTCTAACCCTGTTGTCATCGGACAGCACAGATGAATATATCTATCACATGCCTACTTATTTTTCAAGTCATACATCAATTAATCTTCATAATCTCTCGAAGGCAAGAACCTACGACCAGTTTTTTGCGGCACTTGCAGGTTCACCTTATGAACAGCTTATGGTTGAGTTTAGGCCGTATAAGAGCGGGAGAATCAATATAGCCTCGGTTGAGAATAAGTTGTACAGATATTGCTATGATAATCTTTACAATTCGATTAATAAGTATTCTTCGGGAGCCGAGAAAAAAGCACTTCTGTCGATGTTCAACTCTGTTATGGATTATATTAACTTTGTCAGAGTTTTTCGCTTGAAAAAATATTATCATGAATCAGCCGAAACAACTTCAAAATTTCTGTTCCCTTACGGAACGATGAGTAAAAAAACTCTGCAAAAGCTATGCTCAGCGACTACAAGTGCGGAAGTTTTCGAGTCGGTTAACGGAACGCCCTTTGGTCGTGCTCTCGGTAAGCTTGACTATGTATATGCAGGACAAATTGACAATCTCGGATTGTTTAAAATAACTCAGAAGAATATCCATTTTTCGAGCTATCCTCTCGTTGTTATGATGTCTTATGTTTTTGTGACGGAAACGGAATACAACAACATTGTAAGTATTATCGAGGGTGTCAGATATAACGTAGAAGCTTCAAAGATAAAATCTATTGTTATAAATTAAGTGAAAGCCAATATGTAACTAAAAAATAATCAGTCAAAAGAGGTGACATTCTTGGCTATTACAAAAATAAAATGTCTGAGAATTATCGGTGTCACAGATAAGCTTTACGATGTTGCGGAAATTCTTGTAAATTCGCAAAGCTTTCATCCCGATGACCCGTTGAATTTTCATTCGGATATAAGAAAATTTATGCCTGTTCAGGCTGATAATCCTTATGAAGAAACAATCGAAAAATTCAATTCAGCATTGGAAGCCGGCGGAATAAAGTGTAAGCTTGTTGATATATCGAGTAAGAAATTTGATATCAGCTATGCGGATGAGAAATCTGAAGTAATCAAGGATTATGCAGAAAAACAGTTCCGTCTTGAAGAAGAAATTGAAAAATGCAAGCACAATATTGAGCAGATTGAG
>JBGVDU010000406.1:0-7542 GCA_045119555.1 Acutalibacteraceae bacterium
CATTGCACAAAAATATAATTTAAAATATGCTTAGTTGGTATAATATAATTATATCAAAGAAATTAATTTATTGTCATAGTTAAATTGGACAAACTTTAAAAAATGAAATTGTTGAAATTTATTTGGGTTTATTCTTGACAAGCATTACATTTTATGCTAACATAATTACAGTAAATGTTAGCAAATTAAAAATTTGCATACGTTTTGTCAATATCACATCATACTCAGCAGATTTAGCGTAGGTTGAAAGACTTACGCTTTTTGCTTTTTATGGGTTCAATAAAGGCTTTGAGAAAGCTTTTAGGGCAAAACAAAAAGGAGCTGTAATAGCTCCTCTAAGTCTGTTGTGTTGTTTTACACAATTACACTGCTCTGGTAACCTTACCGGAACGCAGGCAGCGGGTGCATGCGTGGATACGCTTCGGAGAACCGTTAACGATAGCCTTAACCTTAGTTACGTTCGGCTTCCATGTTCTGTTAGAACGTCTGTGAGAGTGAGAAACTTTAATACCAAAAGTTACGCCCTTACCACAAATATCACACTTTGCCATTTGTCTGCACCTCCCTAACTTTTGTAATTTTATAAGATAGCATATATAATACTAACAGATAAACCCGAAAAATGCAAGAGTTTTTTAATAAAAATAAAAAGAAAATATCAAGGTGATTTACAAAATTTTTATATACAATTTAACTATATTGTAACAACTGTAAAAATAATGAAGATTATTGTACCATATTTATAATTCTTTTGGGCATCAATGAAAGAATTTTAAAAATTTGAGCCTTGTTTTTTTGTGAACGCTAATATATAATATATACTGTCTATTTGTACTCAAAAGCAGTTTTTGCCTTTTTTATTTACTTTATAATGAAAAAAGGCTGTAATTGAGTGTTAATTAAAGAAAAAGGGAAGGGAAAATTAATATGTTGTATTCCATTTTAAACGGTGGAGTGAGCTTTTCGGAGGTTATTATTGAACTGCTTGCTTCCTTGCTGGTAGTTATGGTGGTTTTGCCGTTCCATGAGCTTGCACACGGCTTCGTTGCTTATAAGCTTGGCGATAACACGGCGAAAATTCAAGGCAGACTTACTCTTAATCCTCTTAGTCATTTGGACTATCTCGGTGCGGCGTGCATTATTCTTATCGGCTTCGGATGGGCAAAGCCTGTACCGGTAAATCCGAGAAATTTTAAAAATCCCAAAAAAGATATGGCACTTGTTGCCCTTGCAGGCCCGATGGCAAATTTGCTTGCGGCACTTGTCGGTGCATTGCTTTATGTGGCGACTCTTACCTTTGCTGCTTATTTGCCGAACGGTCTTGTAGCATTTGTGATGACCTTCTTCGTCTATTATGTATCTGTAAATATCGGCTTGGCAGTGTTCAATCTTATTCCTTTGCCGCCGCTTGACGGCTCAAAGATTCTCGGTGCTTTCTTGTCGGACAGAAATTATATTAAAATGATGGTAAATGAAAAAAAGCTTAATTTGCTTTTGCTTATTTTGATTGCCACAAATATAATAGATAAGATAGTTCTTTATCCGAGAGCACTTTTGGAATTGCTTATTTACGCCGTTGCGGCACTTCCTTTTAAATTCTTTTGATTTAGTTTATTGGAAATTTTCAGGAAAGGAGAAATTCGGTGGAACAGATTACTTACAAGCTGCCCGTGTTTGAAGGACCGCTTGATTTACTATTGAATCTAATTGCCAAAAATAAACTCAATATCTACGATATTGAAATTTCCGTATTGCTTGAGCAATATACCGATAAAATCAAGCAAATGCAGGAAGAGCAAATGGATATCGCCTCCGAATTTCTTGAAATGGCATCTCGACTTGTATATATAAAGTCCGCCATGCTTTTGCCTAAGCACGAGGAAGAAGCAGAGGAGCTGAAAAAAGAGCTTACGGGTCAGCTGCTCGAATATCGAGAATGTAAGCGAATTGCCGCTTTGATGTCACAAATGGTTTCGTTTGATAATTTTTGCAGAGAGCCTTCGCAGACCGATTACGATATGACTTACAGCAGAGTTCATAACCCGATAGTTTTGCACGATGCTTATATAAGAGCGGCAGGACGGGGAAAAAGACATCTTCCGCCGCCTACCGAGGACTTTAAAGGAATTGTCGCAAGGCGAATAGTTCCCGTCGGCTCGAAAATCGTTCATGTGCTCAGAATGCTGAGAAGAAACGGTAATTGCGAATACAGCCGATTGTTCACAACTGCCAGGGATAAGTCCGAGCTTGTGGCGACTTTCTTGGCAATTTTGGAGCTTGTAAAAGGCAAGCGTATTCGTGTTGAAGGTGACGGCGATGAAGCAGAGGTTAGAATTGTGGAAAGGAAGAAGTAGCCTTTTATGGAAAGAGAAGAAATTTTCGGTGCAATAGAGGCTATACTCTTTGCAAGCGGTACTCCCGTTGAGATTGACAGAATTGTCAGAGCGTTGGAGCTTGATACGGCAACGGTTACGAAGTGTATTGATGAATTGATTGAAGCTTACAAAGCCCCGAATAAGGGAATTAAAATAATCAGAATGAATAAAAGTATTCAGATGTGTACCAACAAGGAATACGGTTCGTATGTCCGTAAGGTTATGGATATGAAGAAAAACACTCCGCTTTCCCAGGCGGCAATGGAGGTTTTGGCTGTTGTTGCGTATAATCAGCCTGTTACAAAGGCTTTCGTTGAGCAGGTAAGAGGAGTTGACTGCTCGGGTGTTATCGGCAGTCTTTGCGTTAAAGGCTTGATAGAGGAAAAGGGCAGACTTGAGCTTCCCGGCAGACCGCTTTTGTACGGTACTACCGAGCATTTCTTGAGATGCTTCAGTATCGAAAGCCTTGAAGGACTTCCGCCGCTTCCCGACCCGTCCGAGGATACAAAGGACGAGGATAAAGACGAGAAGCCTCAAAATGAAGAAGATAACGCAGACAACAGTAACGACAGCGTTGATAAAGAAAGCAAAGATAATTAAACAGCAAAATTTTGTAAATAATTAAAAAAGGCAGACTGTTTGGATAAACGGAGGTGGCAAAAATGATAGTCCTAAAAATAATTTTATGGATTATACTTGCCATACTCCTGTTGGCCGTCGTGGCACTCTGCGTGCCTGCCAGATTTTGCGTAAAATACAAGGATTCGGTTACATTGACGGTGAAATATCTTTTTCTGACTATTCCTTTAGTACCACGCAATAAGAAAAAGAAGAAAACAAAAAATGATAAGAAGAAAGTAACCGATAAAAGTAATGATAAAAAGGCTGATAATCAAGACACAGCCGAGAAAAAGCAGTCTGAGCCGCAAAAGAAGCAATCGGCAGAGAATGATGACGAGGACGAAAACCTACACCTTTTCGGTCAGATTAAGGATATGTACAAGCAAAAGGGCTTAGACGGTTCAGTAATCGTTATCAAAGAGCTGGGGAATCTTATCACAGGCACACTTAAAAAGGTTTTTAAACGTGTTAAGCTCAGAAAATTTGATGTGGATATCGCAGTTTCCGAGGAAAACGCCGCCGATACGGCGATAAAATACGGCTATGTATGTGCGGTTGTTTATCCTGTTGTTTCTTTAATTTTAAATTCAGTGAGATTTAACGATTATAGCGTTGATATTGCTCCGAATTTTGAAAAAAAGGAATCGGAAGTTAATTTATATGCTGAAATTTCAATTATTCCGTGGTTCGGAGTTACTTATTTATTGGGTGCATTAATTAATTTTATAAAGCTGAAGGTTAAGGGAATACTTTAACTGAGGGCGAATATGCAAAAATTGAAATAACATAAAAATTGTTTTTTATTTGATTATATACACGAAAGGTAGTGTCAGTATGGCTAATCATCTTGAAGGTATGATGGATACCACAATGGAGAAAATCAGACAAATGGTAGATGTAAACACCATTATCGGTGAACCTGTTGTTTGTCCGGACGGTACGGTTATTATTCCCGTATCTAAGGTAAGCTATGGCTTCGCCGCAGGCGGCTCCGATTTGCCGACAAAAAATTCCGCACAAAAGGACTATTTCGGCGGCGGCAGCGGTGCAGGTGTTTCTATTCAGCCAGTGGCTTTTCTCGTGGTAAATAACGGCAACGTAAAAATGCTTAATATGGAGTTTGACGGTGCTGTTGACAGAGTGATAAGCATGGTTCCCGATTTTGTCGATAAGGTTGGGGATTTGTTTAAAAAGGGAAAGAAGAAAAAAGAAAATGATGCAGAGAGCGACTCGTCCTCCGAAGCTTCGGGTGATGAAGCCGCAGATGTAGCGGATTCTGTTTTCTGAGTTTCTTTTTAATCATATTTTGCACAAGCTTTTGCATATATTTCAATACTGAAATATATGGAGTGGTGAATGTGAATAAGCTGTTGAAAATATCGGTATGTTTTCTTTTGATGCTTAGTATTTTTATTTACTCGGCAATTTCCGCACATGGGGAACAGCCGTCTGCCAGTGCCTATGCCTATTCGCTGTATTGCGTGAATACGGGTGAATTTTTGATTTCCGTAAACGGTGACGAACAGCTTCCCATGGCGAGCACTACAAAAATTATGACGGCAATTCTCGGCATTGAAATGCTTCAAGCGGCAGATGAAGAAACCGTTGTGACTGTGACAACCGATATGTATGCCGAGGGCTCTTCAATGTATTTGGGAGCAGGCGAACAGCTTTTGATGTCCGACTTAGTCGGCGGTATGCTCATGGTTTCGGGCAATGATGCCGCCAATGCCATAGCTTTGACCGTGGGCGGTTCTTTTGACGGCTTTAAGGATATGATGAATCAAAAGGCTGCGGATATCGGACTTCAAAACACCAGCTTTGTTACACCGTCGGGACTTGATGCCGAGGGGCATTACACCACTGCGTGCGACCTTGCCAGGCTTATGGCTTACTGTATGGAAAACAGTCTTTTCAGAGAGATTGATTCACAGCAAAGCGTCACGGTTAATTTTTTAAATCCCGAGGGAAAAACGCAAACATACTACAACGAAAACAGACTGATCAGAGAATACGAATATTGTGTTGCAGGCAAAACGGGTTATACAACAAGTGCGGGAAGAACTCTCGTTTCCTGTGCCGAAAAGGACGGAATCAGATTGATTGCCGTAACTCTGAACGACGGTGATGATTGGAACGACCATAAAAAGATGTACGACTACGGCTTTGAATGTCTTTCCATGCAGCAGCTTGACGTTGATTTTGAGAATTTAACAATGCCCGTTGTCGGAGGAACAAAGGAGAGCGTTAATCTCGAGGTAGGAGAACAGCCGTCTGTTTGTGTTGGCGAGGATAACGTAACGGATGTTGAAGTTGTTTATGAAATTCCGGCATTTGCGTATGCTCCCATCGCCGAGGGAAAGCCTGTCGGCAGTATTAAATACTATCGAAATGACATTTTAGTCGGTCAGTCGGACGTGACGGCAAGCGAAACCATAGCATACAAGGAAACAACTACATCTTTTGTTGAAAATGTTATCAGCTTTTTTAAAAAGCTGCTTGTATAAATTTTAGTTATATCGGAGGTACAATTTGTGGCTGAGAAAGTAAGATTGCAAAAACTGCTTGCACAGTGCGGTGTAGCATCAAGACGCAAAGCAGAGGAGCTTATTCAAAACGGTTGTGTTAAGGTAAACGGTGAGATCGCACAAATAGGTGATAAGGTTGATCCGCAGAGCGATAAGGTGTTCGTTAAGGGTAAGAGAATCAGCACTGCGGCTAAGAATAAATATTATTACATTATGCTCCATAAGCCGAGAGGTTACGTTACAACCATGAGTGACGAAAAGGGCAGAAAATGCGTTGCAGACCTTGTAAAGGACGTTCCGGCAAGAGTTTACCCCGTAGGCAGACTCGACAGAGATTCCGAGGGCTTACTCTTAATGACAAATGACGGGGAATTTGCAAATAAGGTAACTCACCCTGCAAAGCACGTTTACAAGGTTTACAGAGTTACGGTCAGACCGTCCATAAACGAGGATCAGGTTGTTGAGATGTGCTCGGGCATGGAGATTGACGGTGTCAAAACACAGCCTTGTGAAGTTCATGTTATCAGTAGACAAGAGGGAAGAGTTGTTCTCGAAATTGTACTGCGAGAAGGCAGAAACAGACAAATAAGAAAAATGTGCGAAAAACTCGGCTTAGAGGTAGCAAGGCTGAAAAGAACGGCTATCGGGCAGGTTAAGCTCGGAATGCTTCCGCAGGGCAAGTGGAGAGATTTAACACCCGATGAGGTAAAAAAATTGACAGCACAGCCGAACACAACGGTTATGACTTATAATTATAAGTGATTTTTAAGGGGCAGTATTTATTTACTGTCCTTTTTGAATATATTAAGATTTTAATAAAACAGAACTGACAAGGAATCGGTTCTGCATTTTACCGCCCATAATAAACAGGAAATTGCTAAATCACTTAAAATATGATACAATAATCCCATAAATGCTTGGAGGTATGAAATGATAATTTTTAATACAGATTTGGATAATACAATGATTTATTCGTATAAGCACGATATCGGGGAGGATAAAATTTGTGCCGAGATTTATCAAGGAAGAGAAATTTCCTTTGTAACACCGAAAACGTCCGAGTTGCTTAAAAAAGTAAATGCGGCTGTCACCCTGGTTCCCACAACAACGAGAACCTTTGAGCAGTACAGCCGTATTGATTTGGATATAGGCACTCCGAGGTACGCTCTTGTGTGCAACGGCGGAGTGTTACTTGTTGACGGAGTGGAGGACGAGGAATGGTATAACACTTCCTACTCAATGGTTGAGGATTGTCAGGAACAGCTTGCGTTGGCGGAAAAATTTCTTGAAACAGACGAGAACAGAACATTTGAAATACGCAACATTCGCAACCTGTTCGTGTTTACCAAAAGCTCAGAGCCTCTTTTGTCGATTGACAGACTGAAGAGCAAGCTTGATACAGATAAGGTGGATGTTTTTTACACGGGCATTAAAGTATATGTAGTTCCGAAAACACTCGGAAAGGGCATTGCGATAGAAAGATTGAGAAAAAAACTCGGCGGTGATTTGGTAATTTCGGCAGGCGACAGCGAATTTGATGTTTCAATGCTAAATGCTTCCGATATCGCAATCGCCCCCGAAGAGCTTGCAGATAAGGCAGAATTGCCGGATAATACATATATCGTAAAAAAAGAAATGCTTTTTTCCGAAAAGGTGCTTGAAAGGGTTTTGGAGATAAGCGAGAATTATAAGTCAGAGTAACAGTAGTTCAAAATTTCGTCAAACGTATTTCCCTGCTCAGACATTAGGTGTGCGATGCTTGGAGTAATGCTTTCGGAAACATCGCACTGCATAACGGTGAATTGATATTCGCCGAGTGAATACAGCAGGGTAAATCTTTTATAGGGTAGTGCGAAGGTGCTCGCAATATCAGAACCCTTAATCTTCACACCTCCGATGAAAATGCTTTCGACCTCACCGTTTGCGGCATAATTAATATTGCCGATAAATTGCTGAGGTGATATGCTTGTGTCGATATTGTTGTTAATAGCTTTGATTTTTTCACAAAATTCATCTTG
>JBGVDU010000407.1:0-4439 GCA_045119555.1 Acutalibacteraceae bacterium
CAAAATTCATCTTGATCGAAGCTTATAACGGTTAAATAATCGCTTGTAAGTGAACAGAATGGGTTAGCTTTGGGGGAAATTGAATTGTTTGTGCTATCATCGCTTGAAAGTGACAATATATTCAAATTTGCCGGAGTGCTGTTTTGCATAATAAGAGAGCTGTACACATTGTCGCAGTATGAGTAAAGAGTGGTAAGGTCTTTTCCGAATTTATTTTTCAATTCATTTTCTTTTAGAAAAAATGAGCTGTCCGAGGTGTCTATGCAGAGTGTTTCGTTTTCGTTTTCCCTGCACAGCTGTGTATGATAAGCAATGGCAAGAGCCTTAATCTCATTTTCGTTAAAGTTTTCGTCAACAGCGGCACCAACCAGTGAATAGATAACCGATTTAGTTGAGCGTGTTACTTCCTTTTCACTTGATTTATCGGTAAATGTAATGTTCTCTGGAAGTGTGTATTCGCTGTTTTGGGTGTCGCTGATAACAGATGATACATTTACCGCTTGTCCGCTGTCGAGGTTAAAAAAGCTCTCTATACAGGTAATATTTACCGCAACGGGGATAATCGCCATAATTGTTATTAATGCGGTGAGAACGGTAAGATGTTTTTTCATTTGATATACTTCCTTTCCTTGTTTTGATGAAATGAATAAACCATACACAAAGTGATTTTGTTGCATTTTTCTATTGACATAATTTGTGAATTGTTATAATATTGTATCTGTTGGATTATAGGTTATTGCGATTATCGCTTGTTAATTTATATACAGTAAATTGATTTTTTATGACAAGCCTATATTTGCGGCATACTTACTTTTGCTCTTGTGATAAGGTCAAGAGCAGTCGCGTTTGGGGTGTGATTCAGCGACTTTTAATAACAAGAAAGGACGAATTTTAATATGAAGGTAAAAGCCAGCTGGGCGGCGTTTGTGCCCGTTACCGTGGGAGCGGTTCTTCTCCATATTTATTTTACATTTTTCTTGGGAGGAGAAGATATTACACAACAGCTTTTCGGTAATTATTCATTGCTTATCAATCAGAAAACCGAGCCTGAAATAATTGTTATCCTTGCTGCGGTGTTGTTTGTTTTGTCACTTTTCTTTAGCTTGATTGACAGAAAGACTGCTCGAGGCTGTGAGATTAAGGGCGATCCGTTAAGCGGTATTTTCCTTGTGTTGTCGGGTTTGTTGCTCGGTGTTGAAGGTGCGGTCGGTGTTATGAACGCCCTTACTTCTTCTGCCGCAACTGTTTCGATTATCGCCAAAGGTGTGCTGGGCGTTGTTGTTGCATTGCTTTTTGCCATTGTCGGTATGGGTCTGCTTGTAGGCTTCAATATCGCCAAGAAAATCCGTCTGTTCATGCTTTTGCCTACAATTTGGGCGGCTGTCGGCATGGTGAGCGTATTTATCAGCCACAGAAAGGAAGCTCCGTCACTTGCCTTTTTTGATGTGTTTGCTTGGGTTTTCCTTACTATGTTCCTGTTTAACAACGCAATGGTTTTGTGCGGTATTGAAATTAAAAATCCTGTTAAGTACTCATTTGTTTACGGCTTGACTTATATTTTCTTCGCCGCAATTTATGTGATTTCCTCTGTAAAGGAAACTATCGACGAGTTTGGTTATTTTGATTTCACACAGCTTATTACACAGCTTGTGCTTGCCGCACTTGCACTTTACGCTTTGTGCTATCTCATTCGTTTGTCGGCTAAGATGATTACAAAGAAAAAGGCTGCCGAGCAAAGGGGAGATACCTTAAAGACTTCGGATACAACAGCCGATGAAGCCGAGGAAGACGATGTTCCCGAGGCTGCTTTTGGTGTAGGAAGTACAAAATACGTTACTGCCGAGTTTGAGAAAATCAGACTTGAAAAGGCGGCTCAGAAGGCTAAGGAGCGTACAGGAAGTATTCCGATTGTTAAATCCGAGGACGAGGCTGAGAGTGAAGAAGAGGCAGAGGAAGAGCCGATGTCAACTCTCGATAAAATAGACCAGCTTATCATGGAGCTTTCCGAGGATATTGACAACAAGTAAAAGAGAAATATTTTTCAGTTGACAAAATTGATTTCTTGTGTTAACATAAACGCATGAAAGTAATTGTTTGATAATTAATAATTAATAATTAATAATCGTTGATAAGGACGGCTATTGGCAGTCGTTGCTTTCAGAGAGTGCTCGACATGGGCTGAAATCGGGCACAGTAGCGGTCAACAGCACACCACCTTTGAGAGTTCGCCGAAATAAGGCGAAACGGCAGACACCGTTATCAGTCGTACAGAGGATATACCTGTGCATTTTTGAAAATGTGTATCGGTGTGTCGAATTTGGGTGGAACCACGGGTTTATTATAACTGCGTCCCTTTTATTAGGGAGGCAGTTTTTTTATTTTATAAATTATTTTTTATATAAAAGTAGGAGGAATAAAAGTGATTAATGTAGAGCTTAAAGGCGGAGTAGTAAATCAGTATGAGGAAAATATAACACCTGCCGAAATAGCAAAATCAATCAGTATGGGACTTTATAAGTCCGCTTGTGTATGTAAAATTGATTCAATCGTATGTGATTTGAGAACACCGCTTACAAAGGATTGTAAGCTTGAGATTCTCACATTTGACGATGAGGACGGTAAGAAAGCATTTTGGCATACGGCTTCTCACGTTTTGGCACAGGCTGTAAATCACTTGTACCCTAATTCACATTTTGCTATCGGACCGGCTATTGATAACGGTTTCTATTACGATTTTGAGGTTGAAAAGTCATTTTCACCCGAGGACTTGGAAGCTATCACTAAGGAAATGAAGGCTATCGTTAAGAGTGGCTTGGAGCTTGAAAGATTTGAGCTTCCGCCGCAGGAGGCTATGGAGTTTCTTGAAAGCATGGGCGAGCCGTACAAGGTTGAGCTTGCTAAGGAGCATGCCGATAAGGGTGAGCATATCACATTCTATAAGCAGGGTGATTTCACAGACCTTTGTGCAGGTCCTCATCTTATGAGTGTTGCACCCATAAAGGCTGTCAAGCTTACAGCCTGCACAGGTGCTTACTGGAGAGGCGACGCTACTAAGGCTCAGCTTTGCAGAGTTTACGGTACTGCATTCCCGAAGGCTTCTCAGCTTGAAGAGCATCTTGCTCTGGTTGAAGAGGCTAAGAAGAGAGATCACAATAAGCTTGGCAGAGAGCTGGAGCTCTTTACAACATCTGACCTTATCGGTCAGGGCTTGCCTATCCTTTTGCCAAAGGGTGCGAGAGTGATTCAGCTTTTACAGCGTTTCGTTGAGGACGAGGAGCAAAAGCGTGGTTGGTTGCTTACAAAGACACCGTATATGGCTAAGAGCGATTTGTACAAGCTTTCCGGTCACTGGGATCACTATAAGGACGGTATGTTTGTACTCGGCGATGAGGAAAAGGATAAAGAGGTATTTGCACTTCGTCCGATGACTTGCCCGTTCCAGTATCAGGCTTACCTTAACAGACAGCGTTCTTACAGAGATTTGCCGCTTAGATACAATGAAACATCTACACTTTTCAGAAACGAAGCAAGCGGCGAAATGCACGGTCTTATTCGTGTTCGCCAGTTTACAATTTCCGAGGGTCACTTGATGTGCAGACCCGACCAGCTTGAGGAAGAATTCAAGAGTTGCTTGGAGCTTACAACATTTATGCTCAAGACACTCGGTCTTTACGAAGATGTATCCTACCGTTTCTCACAGTGGGATCCGAGCAATAAGGAAAAGTATATCGGTACAACTGAGCAGTGGGACGAGGCTCAGGGTGTAATGCAGAAGATTCTCGATCATCTCGAAATACCTTATAAAATTGGTATCGGCGAAGCTGCATTCTACGGTCCGAAGCTTGATATTCAGATTAAGAATGTTCACGGCAAGGAGGATACACTCATCACAATTCAGATTGATCAGCTGCTTGCCGAAAAATTCGGTATGGAGTATGTTGATAAGGACGGTACAAAGAAGAATCCGTACATTATCCACAGAACTTCCATCGGTTGCTATGAGAGAACACTTGCCCTCTTGATTGAGAAATATGCAGGTGCGTTCCCAATGTGGCTTGCTCCCGTACAGGTTAAGCTTTTGCCGATCGCAGACAGACATCTTGATTATGTTTACGAGGTTAAAGCAAAGCTTGAGGCTAAGGGTATTCGTTGTGAGATTGATGACAGAAGCGAAAAGATTGGTTATAAGATTCGTGAAGCACAGCTCGAAAAAGTTCCGTATATGCTCCTTTGCGGTGATAAAGATATCGAAGCAAATGTCATTTCCGTTCGTTCCAGAAAGAAGGGCGATATGGGTGCAATGACGGTTGAGCAATATCTCGAAATGGTAATGGAAGAGATTGAAACAAAGGCTCTTTAATAAATGAAGCTTAACATTCTTCGATAACTCCGTCATTAAAGTTTTGCCAAGCTTTTTCAAAAGCTTGCGGATTCCAAAG